>JAILEY010000061.1 GCA_024687165.1 Treponema sp. | reverse complement strand
GCATTTTGAAAGGCGCTTTTTGAAAATCAGGTCCAGCCAGATTCGTGTGCTGCGGCCGTTGCCTTCCATAAAGGGATGAGCTACATTCATTTCTATATATTTATCCACAATTTCATCAAATGAATTTTCGCTCATGTTATCGATGGATTGTAAGGCTTCGTTCAGGTATTGAGCCAGGCAAAATGTAAAATCTCCTTTGCTGATTGTTTTTGTGCGGATCTTTCCTGCAAAATCATATAGTCCGCCAAAAATATATGCATGAATCTGCTGCAGGGCTTTTGTTGTGCCTACGTCTTCTTCTGAAACTAAGTTGCTGTGTAAAAAGGTGTATGCTTTTTTCTTACTCTGGCCGTCAATTGTGTTGTCACTGTAATTGAACCAGTCTAAAAAAGAGTGGGCATTATTGTTTGGATAATTCTTTGCAAGAATCTGTACGCAATCATAGTCCAGGGCATCTGCTGCACGTTTTTTTCCGTCTGGGGAGTAGAACTTGAAGTCGTGAGTGACACTCACGAGTTGAATACTCTCTGCCGTGAATTTCTTTTTGAGCCATCGCCAGTAGTTTCCGGCTTTTACATAGTCTTCTTCATTATTGATGGCGCGAATTATATCTATTGCGCTGAACCACCATTTTGAGTTTTTGTCATCCCAAATTGCCCGGACTTCCCTGTCATTGAAAAAACGGGTGGAAATTTTGTGAGAGTCTTTAGCCATTTATCAAATCTCCATTATCCATTCTCAATTATCAACTTTCCTAAGTTCCTTAACCACATCCTTAATCAAATCTGCGGCCATTTCAAGCTGGGCGATTGCGTCTTCGGCGCTTTCGATTGGGTCGGGTAAATCTTCGTAGTCAAGGATGCTTTCGTCGCGGATAAGACCAAGGTCAAGGCTGTTTCCTTTTTGGGAAATCTCTTCTCGAGTAAAGCTCTTCCAGCGTTCGTCTTTTATGGATGAGCGGTCTTGAGCTGTATAGGCTTTGATGAAGTCTGCAAAATCTTCTTTTTTGAGGGGATTTGTTTTTCCAAAGCTTGGCATATTAGTGCGAAGGTCGTAGAACCAGACTTCTTTTGTGTTGTTTTCGTCGCTTTTGCCGCGGGTAAAAAAGAGGACGTTTGTCTTAACTCCCTGGGCATAAAAGATTCCGGTTGGCAGGCGGAGGACTGTGTGCAGGTTACACTTGTTCATCAGATCCACGCGGATTTTTTCTCCATCGCCGTCTGCAAAGAGTACGTTATCCGGAAGGACGACTGCGGCACGGGCAGATCCTGTTGTGCGAAGGGAACGGTAAATATGCTGGAGGAAGTTGAGCTGCTTGTTGCTTGTTGTGTAGGTAAAGTCGTCTCTGGTTGCCCGCTCTCCCCCTTTCTTTGTTCCGAATGGTGGATTTGTAAGGACAACATCGTAGCCAGTCATGGCTTTTCCGCTTTCGCTCAAGGTGTCGCCAAGGACGATTCTTCCCTCGATGTTGTGGAGCATGGCATTCATAAGTGCAAGTCTGTGAGTTTCATGAACAAGTTCTCCGCCAGTAAAAGCTTCTTTTACCTGAAACTCAGCCTGCTTTTCGGTAAGGTCGCAGTAATCATCGCTAATGCTCTTTACATAAGCGTCAGCCGCAATCATAAAGCCAAAGGTTCCGCAGGCAGGGTCGTTGCAGCGTTCTCCAACCTGAGGAGCTATCAGCTGAGTCATTACATCGATTAAAACTCGTGGGGTAAAATACTGACCGGCACCGCTTTTCTTTTCGTTGGCGTTTTTTTCAAGCAGGCCTTCGTAAAGGTTTCCCAGCCCTTCTTCTTTTGCAGAATACCAGTCCAACCCGTCTATGGATTTAATGATTTTTTCAAGATTTTTTGGCTCGTCAATGTTTGAGCTTGAGCCCTGATAAATCTGCTGAACCCGCCCCTTTGTGTTTTCCCCAAGGTATGTGAGAAGTTCTTTGTAAAACTTCTTAAGTTCTATTCCGCTATATGAAATGAGTTTATCCCAGCGATATTCCTGAGGGATTGCGTCTTCGGCTTTTGTCTCTTTTGCCATTTTCAAAAAGAGTATATATGTAAGCTCTGTTACATACTGGTGATAGGTGATTCCATCATCACGAAGAACATTGCAGAGGTTCCAGAGTTTGCTTACAATTTCTTGATTTGTCATTTATTAATTCTCCAATTTTATGCAATTTTATCTTCATAAAGATAAGTATTCAATTCTCTGATGATTGCCCCCAGAGCCCCGGAGAAGATTTTGTTTACCTTGTT
>JAILEY010000080.1 GCA_024687165.1 Treponema sp. | reverse complement strand
GTCGCCGGAAAAACATCGGATGATTCCCCACCAGCCTTTCCAGTCAGCAGGATAGAATCTTGAAATCAATTCATAGTAATAAAAAGAATCCTGAATGTTTCCAAGTTTGAAAAGTGTGTCTGCCTTGTACTCAAGGTATTTTAAAAAAGAAGAATAGGCTCTGTCCCAGTAAAAATACCTGATGTCGTCTTCTGTGTAAGTTGTTTCGTCACTCATTTTTTTTCCTCGCTTATATTGTTATATCAATTTTTTTAACTTGTTAAATGCTACATTAAAAATTACACTTTTACAACTCCGGATTGTATTCTCTTTTTGTGATGATTTTTTCTCCGTTTTTATATTCCGATTTTTCTTCTGTTACGATTACCGTACCTTTTCCTGCTTTGTCCGATGTATGCTGAACCCATTCATCCTTCAGCACGTCGTAGCATGCATTTTCAAAATTGACATGAACGCGGCTGTATTCACCATTTGTGTTGGAAAAGGCATTTGCTTCAACACAAATTCCGAAGCCTTCCTTGAACAGCCTGTAAAACCTGACGTTAGAAAAATAACCGTCATGATATTTATAATTCTGGCGGAAAAGAACCATCGGCTCCTTTTCAGAATCCAGCAGGTCATCAAGATGCGGAGTAAGGCTCATCTGCGGCGGAATAAAAGAATCTCCGTTATTTTCAGGAACAAACGTCGGATAATCCAGGTATTTGAATTTTGATTTTTTATGAGTTTGTCTTATGCGTATGAAATTGTCCCGCACGACCAATGGCTCAGAAGGTTCGTCAGGCATGATGCAGAAAAACTCATAGGCAAGAGAATCACAAATTTTTAAGGAAGGATTTTCAAGGTCTATGAAATATGCGGTCATCCAGCGGCTCAGTGCGTAACAAGGTTCTCCTGGTACATCAAGAATAACCCAGTTTGCCCATGCGCCGTCAACAAACATTTTTTCCTCGCAGACTTCACCAACCGTAACAATGTCGCCCGCATTAAGCTGATCGACTACCTCGCCGTCCATGCCCGGACTTGAGCGCACGTTCACCTTGTTCTCCGTAATGATTACCCTTGCACCGTTATAAATTCCGCCGCAGTGAGTAACCTCAGCCTGGCCGTTGCGTTCACCGGCATGAACTGAAAACGACAAAAGAATGAATGCAGCCGCAAGCATTGTTTTTCTCATCTGAATTTTCCTTTCAGACAGTGTACATGGAATTCAAGATTATTTAAAGATAATTGTGAAATTAGAAATTCTTTTCCCCTGTCTTAAAGTCAATTTCGGACAGTACGTATTCAAATTCATCCTCGCACTGATCGACACGCCGCTGTTCTATCTTTTTACGCACCAGAAAAAAAACTGATATTGATTTAAAATCGTGAATTCTCCATAAATCATGTTAAAATATTTATGGAGAGTATCTATGCGTAAAAAATTTATTGAGTTCCTTTCCAAAAAGAAGACAAGGCTCTTTCTGATCATGTGCCTCATGGTGCATGCATTCAATGCCGTGCTTTTTTATTCTCTGGGCCTTTACCCGTTTTTTGTTCTGAATGTCTTCAGCTCGATTTTTTATTTTCTTGTTCTTTTCTGCTTCAAGGAAAACAACTGCTTCTACGTCATCTTCACGTATTTTGAGATCATTACTTTCTCACTGATTAGCGAGCTTTTTGCCGGCGGAAATTTATACTACATCTTCTTCGTCGTCGGAATGATCTCAGTGATCTTTTATCTTCTGCCTCTTAAAAACAGGATCAAGCACATCCTGCAGTTTGCCGGAATAATTTATGCGGTCGCAATCTACATGATCCGCGTAAAATCAGTCTGCCTGTTTCCGAAGTATCTTGAAGTAATCCAGAAATATCAGAACAACATCGGCTTCATAAACCTCTGCATCACGCTCTTTACGCTCTTCTACATTTCGAACCTTTACTTTTTTGAGATGAATGCCGCAAAGGAACAGCTTACATACTACAGCAACCACGACCTTCTGACCGGGCTCTTCAACCGCCGCTTTTTTGAGCACATTATGCAGCGCAACAAAAACGAAAACCTCAACAAATACACGATGGCGATTTTTGACATTGATGATTTCAAGAAGGTCAACGACACTTACGGACACCAGGCCGGAGACAAGGTTTTAGTTTCAATTAGCACGATCATCGAAAACATTTCTTGCAAGGAATTCGTAACGGTACGCTGGGGCGGCGAGGAATTCGTTCTCTACATGCCGCAGACTGACGAGCAGAAGGCCTTTGAATTCCTGGAGTCACTGCGCAAAAAAATTGAGGGCACTGTCGTTGAATTTGAGAATCAGAAGATCAGTGTTACGGTTACGGTCGGAATGTGCACCGGCTCAAGCCTTACTGAATATGAGTCTGTAATTAAGCAGGCTGACGACAGGCTTTATTACGGCAAGCGCAACGGCAAGAACCGCATCGTAAAGTAAGGATCATTTACTGCGCGCATTCCATGCAAAGAAATATAACATGGATTTTTTAGATTTAGAAATATAAAAAACCGGCAAGCCTTATTGCTGCATGAAAAACAGTTTACAGACTTGCCGGAAAATTAAATTTGAATAGTTACATTATTTTTTGATTCTTCCTGAAATAAAATATTCGCCTTCAATGAATTCACCATCATCGTCGATTCCGTACTTCATACTTTTTAATATTTTCCCGTCTTCAAATTTAACTTTGAAGTATGCTTCGAAGTATGCATCTTCTTTCAATATCCGTGATATTTCATATTTAAAATTTTCAGTTTTACCATTGATATCTGTATGCACACCTGTTCCATCAGAATTAAAGAGTGCCTCTCCGCCAACTTCTAAAACCCAAGTTTTTCCGGCTAAAGGTGCGTACTTTGAAGATTCAGCTTCTTTGCTTTTTTTGCATGAGATTAAAGCTGCAGACATCATTACTGCAAGCAGCCCCATAAATACCGCTGTAAAAATTTTTTTTGTTTTCATAGAAAATCTCCTTGTAATTAAAATTTTAAAATGATGTTAACGGTTGAATCTTAAAAAGTCATGAGAAAAAATCCCAAACAAACGGGAAAATTTCCCGGAACGGAAATTGTTGTTTTTTTTATTTCTTTTTTTTCGAATGTTTGATATAACAAAAATATGACTTTTACACGCCGTCTTAAAGCAGAATATGTGCTCATCTTTCTTGCTGTTTTCAGTTTTTTTGTGACGGCTTTGTTCAGATCAAGAGCATTACGGACATATACTCTGCTGGATGAAGATTTTCAAAAACTTTATGATTCCTTTTCTCATTCTGATTCAGCCGGTTGCGGTGCGGATATGGAATTAATTTTTTCTTTGTTAGATACCGTTCAAAAACATGCGCTGCCCTACACTTATTTTTCTCCATCCCTTAACAAAAGCTTTTCAATAATTTCTGCGAGGCTTACTTCTTTTTCTGATAATCCGGAAGATGTACAAAAATCATACATTTTGATTTCAGAAATTCAGAGTGTTCAAAATCTTATCCACATAAAACAACGGGAGCTTTCTGCGGGTTATGACAGTCTTTTGTTTTTCCCGATAATTCTTGGTATTCTTGCAGTCTGCACCATTCTGTACAAGCGTTTTGTTCAGGCTTCGGAACTTGAGCGGATTACTCTGGTAAACAAAAAGCAGCGCGATTTCAGCCGAAATCTTCATGACACCGTGGCTCAGGATCTGGCGGCGGCACGCGTTTACCTGGAAAACGGTGACATTCAGAAATCTTCGTTTTTTGCAGACAGGGCGTTGAAAGAAACCAGATACATGATAGACGCCATGGATTCTTCGCCGGACAAGAACGTTACAGAATTGATAGAAGAAACAGTGCGTTCGTTTGAAGTGAATTATAAAATCAAAATGGAATTTGTAATTGCCTCAAAACTGATTCAGGAAATACCGCAGAGTGCGCAGATGGAAATTCTTTATGTCATTCAGGAGTCGCTAAGCAACATTGCGCGTCATTCAGATGCGGGAGAAGCCTGCGTAAAGATTGTCGATGCAGGTCATTCGCTGAAAATCACAATCCGCGACAACGGAAAAGGCTTTGAGGAAGACAATCTGAATGGAAAACCGGACAGGAAACATCACGGCGTAAAAAACATACGGGAAAGGATTTCTTCACTTGGCGGAAGCGTTCAGTTTATAAACGACGGAGGGTGCGTAATTGCAATCAGCATTGAAAATATTGTTCATTGATGACCACAAAAGCCTGCGTGACGGGCTTGGACTTCTGCTTAAAAGCAGGAACGAAGAATTTGATTTTTTGTTCGCATCCAGCCTTGAAGAAGCAAAGGAAATTCTGGACGCAGAAGAAAAGATTGATCTTGCGGTTTTAGACCTGAATCTTGACGGGGAAGACGGACTTGAGGCAGTTCCTATTGTCCGTGCAAAAAACAGTTCCGTTCCAATAATCGTGTATTCAATGTATGCGGACGAACGGCGAATAGAAAAGTCTCTGGAGTATAGAGTTCAGGGCTACATCACAAAAAATGACGGTACGGACGAGCTTGAAAGCGCGATAAAAATCGTGGCAAACGGCGGCTTGTGCTGCAGCATGGCGGCAAGTCTTGTCATTCAGAAAAAGCTGTTCGGCTCTTCTGCCAGCGGAACGGCAGATAACAGGAACAACGGCGAATTTTACAAGCAGTACATGGAACTCTCAAAAAGCGAGCAGGAAGTTTTCGCCCTTCTCGCGCAGAAAAAAAAGACCGACGAGATTGCAAAAATCCTTGGCAAAAAAGAAAAGACTGTCATAAATCAGCGCACGATGATTTACCAGAAGCTGTATCTTTCTGACCAGCTGGAACTGATTGATTATGCCAAAAAGCTCGGGGTGATTGTATGACAGCTGACTGCAGTATCAAAAGAAAAATTTTGTTTACTTTTCTCTGTGTTGCGGCAAATTATGCGGGCTCATGTCTTGCAAGAATTTTTAATCTTCCGCTTTATCTGGATTCAATCCTTACCATTGCGGTGACTTTTTTTTGCGGACTTCCGTATGGTCTTGCAACTGCCGTTCTTTCAAATGCGACTCTTTTTATAATTGACCGTAAAATGATTCCGTTTACACTCTGCCATATTACAACTGCACTGCTTGCGCATCTTGTGTCTGTAATAGCAAAAAAGAAAGGTGAAAAAATTGAAATGGATTCTTTTATATGGGCAGGTATTTTAAGTGCGGTAAGTAATGCGATTTTAGGAACAGTAATTTCAGATGCTGTATTCGGTTCAAACACTGCGGAAAATATAAACAACAGCGTTCAGGCAATTTATCTTGCTGTTCCTAACCTGACTTTTGCAGTTTACTTTTCAGGATTCCTTACAAATTTTGCCGACAAGCTGATAAGCGCCACACTCAGTTTCTGGGTGTATAAAATCATTAAACGTTAAAAATACAGGTCAAACCCAAAAGTAATTTCGTACCTTGGAGTTTTCTTCTGCCTGCATGAATTGTCCGCATATTCCTTGAGCAGCGTCCTTGAGATGTCAACCCCACCGCTGAGCCTTGCCTGCATCGATTTGAATTTTTTCGGGTAAACAATACATTCAAAACCGGCGCAGTAAAATCCGTCCTTGAGGTTGAAGTACCTGTCGTTGTACCTGCTGTAAGTTAAGGCAAAATCTACAAACGGAGAAAACTGAACCTCGCAGTTAAACAGCTTAAGTGAACTCTCTCCAAAATCAAGATCAAAAAGTTTTATCGGAACATCGATGTTAAAGACAAAGGCTGTATTTGTCGCACACAAAAAGAAATCATCATAGCCGCTCTGGCTGCCGTAATACTGGTCATCCGCAATTCCGCGCAGATAGTTTCCGATTCTTAATTTTTTGTTTTTGTAATAGAAAGCTTTTGTTCTGAAATTTATTCCGACTCTTTCATTGTGTGTGTGGCCCGTAAAATCTGCTTCAATTCCGTGAACTTTCTTTCTGTCATAAAAATTAAATCCTGCAGAATGTTTAAGTTCAAAGCAGAGCCCTTTTCTAAAATTTCCTTCCCAGTCAATTTTGCCAGCGTAAAATTTGTGAAAGCCCAAAAGCTCCTGACGTGCCAAATCTTCTGTTCTTGAATTAATCTTGTGGTCAGCGTTCCAGATCCATTCAATTGAACAGCCCGGAGCGTATTTCAGCTCGCCGAGAAAATCATTCTGCATTATTGTAATAGGAACGGAAAAATCTGCGTTCTCTGAAAAATAAATTTCGTCATCGTATTTCTCATAAAGAGAATCCCTTGATGCGACCTGATGCGCATGAACGCTTAAGTCAAAATGATCAAACGGATACAGCAGCGAAAAACCTGACGCTAAGTTCCACTCAGGAAGCGGATCGTCCTTTATGTATGAGACCTCATGAAAATTGTCCCATGTAAGTTCAGCCTTCCCGATGTAAAAAGGCAGCCGGTATTTGAATGCTACGCCGACGCCCGGCCTGTATTCCTTCTCATAAGTTTTCTTCTGCATGATGAACGCAAGCTCGGCCTCAAGCTTCTCAAGCTTTCCCTGAAAATTCATGTCCTTCAGTTTTGTCTTGAATTTGAAGCCTTCAATGGAACTGTATTTCGGGTACGGAACGACTGCATGCGACAATGATTCTCTTGCGTCAATTTCAACGACTACATCATTGCGCCCTGAAATTTCAGACGGAGTGATTTTTAAATTTGTTTTAAAATCTTCAAAGAGGCGCAGGTTGGAGCATTTTTTTTCAAGGGCCTCAACGTACTGCGAAAGTTCTTCCCTTGAGGAAAATTCAATTTCCTTTTCCGCGTTGATTTTTTTCTCAAGGTAAAAGGAATCAGTCTTTCCTTCTATGTTCCAGACGTAATCTCTTATTCTATAAATTTTATTTTCTGCAAAAACACATATCGGCACGATGCAGAAAATCAGCATTAAAAATCTTTTCTTCATTTTCATCTATGAAATAATTTTAAGAAATAAACGGATACTGTCAAGTTTCGCCCGTTCGTCAGCCGTATTTTACAAAAGGCTTATTTCTGATAAAATCGAGGTCAAATTAAAGGAAGAAAAATGATTACAATTCTGGAAGAAACTACGAAAAATCCAATAAGCAAAATCGGGTACATGGCCGGCGTATGCTGGAACAGTCCGACTGATGATGCTGAGAAAAACTACAGGCGCGGAATGGACTGCATCTTGAGCGAGCACGGACGCACGCTTGAGTTTCCTGACGTAGAGCTCGTAATCGACGGATATTCCGCACGATGCATTCGCGAATGGTACACTCACATCGCGGGCGGCCCTACACGGCTTCAGTCAAGCACAAGGTACGTAAAGTGGACTGATGGTTTTGCGGAGAATTTTGTCATTCCTCCGACCGTACAAAAATCACTTGAATCAGAAGAGACAAAAAAAGCGTACGGCGAATTCACGGATGCATTTGAAAAGCTGATGGCGTCAATGGAATTGAGCGGAGTTCCAAAGGAAGACATCGCAATGTTCTATCCTCTTGGAATGAAGACAAAAATCGTGGACAAGCGCAACCTCCGCAACCTGATCGAAATGAGCCACCAGAGGCTCTGCACGAGGGCATACTGGGAATACAGAAACCTGATGAAGGACATCTGCGCCGCACTCAGCTCATACAGCGAGGAATGGAAATGGATCGTTGAGAACCTGATGAAGCCAAAATGCGAAGTTTCCGGCTTCTGTAAGGAAAAGAAAAGCTGCGGAAGAAAACCAAAGGCTACAGTTGATGCTTGAGTGATAAAGCTTAACTTTGATATAATCAAACAAAATAAAATATAGCAAGGAGAATTAAAATGCTTAAAATCAATACAAATTACGACAACCTTAAGGAATCATATCTTTTTTCTGAAATTGCAAAACGTGTTGCAGCTTTTGCAGAAGCAAATCCTGATGCAAACATCATCCGCCTCGGAATCGGGGATGTTACTCTCCCACTCTGTGGTGAAGTAATTAAGGCACTTCATTCTGCAGTTGATGAAATGGCAGACGGAAAAACATTCAAGGGATACGGACCAGAACAGGGACATTTGTTCCTTCGTGAAGCAATTCAGAATTACTACAAGAAGCATAATGTTTCAATTGAAACTTCTGAAATCTTTATTTCTGACGGTGCAAAAAGTGACGTTGGAAATATCCTCGACATTTTTGACAAGGACAATGTAGTTCTTGTTCCGGATCCAGTTTACCCGGTTTACGTTGACACTAACATCATGCACGGAAGAAAGACGATCTTCATGAACGCTACTGGAGAAAACGGATTCCTTCCTCTTCCTGATTCAAGCGTTAAGTGCGACATCATTTATCTCTGCTCACCAAATAATCCTACTGGTGCAACTTACAACAGAACACAGCTTAAGGCATGGGTTGATTACGCAAAAGCAAACGGTGCAGTAATTCTTTTTGATTCAGCATACGAGGCATTTGTTGAAGATGCAGAACTTCCAAGAAGCATTTTTGAAATTGAAGGTGCAAAGGAATGTGCAATTGAATTCTGTTCATTCTCAAAGACTGCAGGTTTCACAGGTGTTCGTCTCGGATACACAGTTGTCCCGGCTGCACTTCTTGGCGGTAAGCTCAACAAGATGTGGCTTAGAAGACAGTCAACAAAATTCAACGGTGCTTCTTATATCGTTCAGAAAGGCGGCGCAGCAATCTTTACAGAAGAAGGCCAGAAGCAGGTAATGGCAAACATCAAGATTTATAAGGAAAATGCAAAAGTAATTACAAAAACTTTTGACGCTCTTGGAATTGAATATACAGGCGGAAAGAATTCTCCATACATCTGGTTCAAGTGTCCTAACAACATGAAGAGCTGGGATTTCTTTGACCTTCTCCTTACAAAAGCTCAGGTAGTTGGAACTCCGGGTGCAGGCTTTGGTAACAACGGTGAAGGCTGGTTCCGTCTTACTGCATTCAATACTCTTGAAAAAACTCAGGAAGCAATGAAGAGATTTGAAGCTCTTCTCAAGGCATAATACTTTATGATTCTTGAAGCAGAAAAAATGGTTTTCGGCGGAGACTGTATCGGTAAGATTAACGGCAAGACAGTCTTCGTTCCGTATGCCATTCCCGGCGAAAAACTTGAAGTTGAAATCATCTGCGAAGAACGCGATTATTCTAAAGCACGGATTTTAAATGTCATTGAACCGTCGCCTCACCGCGTTGAACCGTTCTGCCCTCTCTACACACAGTGTGGAGGCTGTAACATGCAGCACGTCTCGGCAGAACATCAGAGAGAACTTCGCATGCAGATTCTGCGTGATGCTTTTGAGCGTGAGGGGGTTTCCGTCGGAGAAATTAAATCAGTTTATGGAAATGACAGCGGCTACCGTTCAAGATTTCAGTTTCACAGCGGCGGCCTTATGGGTAAAAGAAGCAATGAAATCATCAAGCTAGAAAAATGCCCTTGTGCAACTGATGAAATAAATCATTACCTTAAGGAAGTTCCTGAAAACGAAAGGCCTCTTGGTCGTGTTCACGTTTTCGGTTCTTCAAATATTGTTTCAATTCCAGAAGGTTTTGATAAGCTGATCATTGCAGAACAGGCGGATGAAAGCAAAAATAAAAACTGGAAGAAGCAGTCTCCAAAACAGCAGCTTAGAACTCCAAGCGGTGCAAAACTTAAGAAGCAGAAAAAAATTAAGGCTCGCTATGAAGGAACAAATTCTGAGGATCAGCTTCCGTGTACAATAAGTCTGTGCGGGAAAAATATAACTTTTGATGTAAAAGGCTTTTTTCAGTCAAACATGGAAGTTCTTGAAAAAGCAGTTCCTCTTGTAACAGGCGGACTTAAAGGAAAAAATGTTCTTGATATGTATGCCGGCTGCGGAACCTTCAGTGTCTTCTTAAAAGATAATTTTGAAAACATCACATTAGTTGAACACAATAAAGGTGCACTTGTTTATGCAGAACAGAATCTTGCAGGAACAAGGCATGAAAGCTTTGGTGTCTCCGGTGAAGTTTGGGTAAAATACCATGCGCAGAACTGTATTGAACGCAATGGAAATTTTGATGCAGTCGTAATCGATCCTCCAAGAAGCGGAATGGAAAAATCTGTATGTCAGTGGCTTCAGTCTTCTGCAATTCCTGAAATCAGAAGCGTGTCCTGTGACATTGCAACTCATGCACGTGACATAAAATTTCTTCTTCGTTCAGGTTACGTTCTTAAGGATCTGTATCTTCTTGACTTTTATCCGCAGACTGGACATATAGAGTCTTTTGCAGTTTTACAGCATGAATAAAAAGCTTCTTTCAGCATTAATTTATTTATTCCTGCTCTTCCCCGCATTCAGTCAAAAATCTTTTGCATCGCAGGAAATTAATCTGGAAGATAAACTGCCTGATTCTGTCGCAGTTCTTGGCGGAACGGTTTTATGTCAGCCTGTAAAAACAAGTTACGGTTATGTTGCAGTTGGTGAAAGCCGTCAGATTTACGCATTCACTCCGCATGGAAAACTTTTGTGGCAGCGCAGATTTCATTCAAACATGAAGCCTTTTGTAAGTGTTGCTGCAGAAGACATGCTTTATATAGTTTCAAAAGATTCAAAAATCAGCATGATGAATTCAAGCGGCTGCGTGCTGTGGACTTCAAAGGCGGGCTTTAATGTTGTTGAAGCTCCACTCCCGGGCCTTGATGGTCGTGTGTTTGTCCGAGGCTCAAAGAATATTGCATGCTTCGGATTGAACGGAGTATGTCGCTGGAAAGTAAATACTGAACTTCAAAATGAAAAAATTAAACTTCAGACTTTAAATGACGGCTCCGTACTTTTTTTTCTTGGAACTTCAAGAGAAGGAAAATCTGTTGCACGAAGAATAGATCCGTTTGGAAATTTGAGTGAAGAAATTGTTTTTGCAGGCAATGTACTTTTTGCAGAAAGCTGCAAGAACGGTGTTGTTCTTTCATTTTCAGACGGAGCTGTAGGGCTTTGTGCAGCAAACAAGAACGGCGCATATTCAAAATGGGTTATTTCATCTTCGGAAAATGCGCTGTGTGCACCGGTAAAAATTCTTACGGACAGCCCGGATTCAAAAATTGCACTTATTTACGGAAGTCCTGCTAAAGTTGTCTACATAAATTCTTTCAACGGAAAAGAAACAAAAAGATTCGACACGGAAATTTCAAAAATTGAACTGATTACAAATTACTGCCACACAAGTCAGGGACTTTTTTTAAGTGACGGAAAACACTCGTGGTGTTACAGACAAAGCGGAGACATTGCGTGGAAGTGCCGCTTTGATCCGAAGAAAAACTGGTATTTTAATTATGCCACTGATGCCGGCTTCATGTGCTTCTGTTTAGGAAACTGGTCTTTTGAAGTTTATCAGATGAGGCTGAATATCGGTTCTACAGAATCATCATATAAAGAAAAAACTGTTAAGATGTACGATTTTTATTCAACGAAAGATGTGCCGCAGTCAACGGAATTTTACGGTCGTGCAATTACTCAGGATCTTGCAGATAAAATGAGAAAAGCTTTTAAAGCAGGAAACTTTGGGCAGGATGAAGCTGAATGGACTTCCCTTTTGATTGCAGAATTTGACAGGATGTATTTTGAACTTACAGCTTCTCAAAACAATTCTCATGAGGAACATTCATTTTTCAGAAAGAATGCGGAATATATAGAAGATATTTTAACTCTTTCAAGTGAAACGGGAATTTATTTTAGGACAAGACAGATTGCAAATTTAATCAGAAAGACTGATGATCCAACTATATTGCTGACTCTTGTAAAGTGTGCCGGAAAAATCGGCTATGATCCTGAAGGCAGCATGATTTCTTCACTTGAATATTTGATTCAGCAGAAAGGAAAAAAGGATGGAACTCTTTTAAAGGCAATTGCAGATTCTACGTTTGAAATCTGCCGTTTTATGGGACGTCCTCTGTTTATAGAAAAAGGCAAAGGGATTATCTCATACATGCTTTATCCGCAGTTCGATAAAAAAACAAAAGATTATGCAAGAGTCATCCTTAAAAAAATAATCAAGACAGACTTTTAATTGTGTATATTACTTCTATATGGTATAATTTTAAACACGTGTATTTTTCATGGAGGAAAATTTAATATGAAAAAGCAGATTTTTGCAGCTATTATGGCACTTTCATTTGCAACATCAGTTTTTGCAATTGACGTAAATGAAAAGGAACTTCAGAGTGCCGGCGGTGAAGGAACAGTTGTTTTTGAAAACTACATGGGACCTCACAAAGTTATTGAAACAGCAGATGCAATCAAAGCAATCGGTACTGGTCTTGGTAACGAAATCAGAAAAAACATTGAGGTTGAAACTACAACTTCATCAAATTCAAAATATACTGTAATTCATGCAATTGACCCTTCCTCAAAGGACAAACTTGATGCAGATATCCTTATAATCAATCCTAGTGCAACAGTAGATCACATCAGAAACTTAAGAAGAATTATTGCAGGATATCTTTCAAGTGCATACGGATATTCTGATAAAGACGCAAATACAGTTGCAACATTCGTAACAGTTTACAATGCCGTATACAGAGGAAAAATCGATTCCTTCAAGGAAAAATACAAGGACGTTGTAACAAAAAATCTTACAGCAGAAAAATGTGGTCTTGGTCTTAAATGGACTCAGTGGCCTGGAAACTCACAGATTGTTATTCCTCTTGGAGAATTTGCAGACGGTGGACTTTCATCTGTTGAAACATCTGTAATCAGTGACAAGAAAGTTGTTGATTCAATGAAGGAAGAAGATGATAAGGGAATTGATGAACGCAAGAACATGGTAGACATCAAGGAACGTGAATCTGAAGATGCATCTGTAAAAGCACAGGATGCTGCAAAAAAAGTTGCAGAAGAAAATAAAAAGTTAGAAGATCAGAAGAAGAATCAGAAGGAAGCTGAAAAGACTGCTAACAAGAAAGAAGCTGAAGCAGAAAAGAAACAGCAGGTAGCAGAACAGAAAAAGGAAGAAGCAAAGAAAGATCCTGGAAACAAGCAGAAGCAGCAGGATGCAAAGAAAGCTGAATCTGACGCTTCAAAGGCTTCAAAGGATGCAGAAAAAGCAAGAGATAACGCAAACAAGGAAGCTGCAAAGACTGAAGAACAGCAGTCAAAGGTTGACGAAGCACAGAACGAAGCTTCAAATCTCCAGGCTGTAGCAGACAAAAAATCTGATGAAGCACAGAAGGAACGTGAAGAAATTGCAAAAGACCAGCAGGAACTTGCAAATGAAAACCTCAAGGAAATGGTTGATGGAACTGTAATGGGCCTTAAGGTTGTAAATGAAGCAGAAATGCTAAGCTCTCTCGTTAAGCTCAACGGAAAAACTGGAGAAGTTGTACGCGAATCAAAGGTAAACGTAATCCGCAACAGAACGGCAATTCCTGTACAGGATGCAATCATCAGTATGGCTGCAGACGTTGCATTTGCTAAAAATACACCGGACACAAGCATCTTCTATATGGCAGTTTGTGGAAATAACAGTGGTGTTGTAAAGCTTTGCCTTATCGATGCATACAAGATGGAAATCCAGAAAGAAAGTGAAGAAACTCTTTCAAAGAATTCTGTACTTATTCAAAGCGGAACAAACTACTTTGTAGTAATTGAAGAAAAAGGAAAGAACTATGTTGCTTCTTATGACAAGCAGCTTACACTTGTAACAAAGAGTTCTGTTGAAGTTACAGGAAGCACACCAATTACTGTTACAGGAAAGGGTCTTGTTGTAACACAGTCAGACGGAACTCCTGTTCTTCTCTCTCTTACAGACCTTACAAAAGTAACACAGTAATTATAGGAAAGACATAATTAAAGCAAAAGGACTGATGAGTAAAATCACCAGTCCTTTTTTTATTGCAGATTGATAATTGTTTCTTAACCTGCAGTCTTATTTATAAAGCTTAAGATATTCACCGGCAACCTTGTCCCAGGAATAACGGTCAAAGATGTAGTTTGCCGCATATTTAATAGTTTCTTTAAGAGATTCAATACCTTCACTGTTAATCTGTGAAATCAGTGAAAGAACAATTGATTCAAGATGTTCTGCGGTATTTGGTGAATAAAGATAGCCTGTTTTTCCATTGATTATTTTGCACAGACCGCCAGTTGCATGAGCTATCGGTAAGGTTCCAAAAATCTGAGCAATAAAATCTTCAAGACCGCACGGCTCAAAGTAGCTTGGATGAAGTGAAAAATCTGCTGCAGCAAGACTTAACCTTGCAACAATTTTATCATATCCGCAAAGGTAAACGCATTTTCCAGGATATCGTTCTGCAATATCCTTGAGCATGTTTTCAAGTTCCGGAGCGCCCTGACCTGCAAAAATAAATTTTACATTCAGATTTTTTGAGCAGATACTTTCAGCAAGACGTGCAACAATCTCAATTCCCTTCTGATGAACAACACGTCCGTGATATGCAATGTAAATATCTTTCGGCTCCCCTTCTATAAATCCATACTGCGTAATATCAGCGGTTTTGATTTTTTCTTTTGAAGCATAAGTTTCTAAAAAGATTTTTCTGTTTGCACCATATTTATTTTTTAAATCTCCGTTTTTTGGATCGTATGCAAACGGAAGCTGCGATTTATTTACATCAGTCGGATCATAGCGGTCAAAATCAATTCCGTTTGTAATACCGACAATGCTTGTATTATGCTGACGGAAAATTTCAGAAAGACCATCTGTGTTTGTTGTACCATTTAAAATTTCCGCAGCATACTCTGGAGAGACTGTTGTCAGCGTTGCATTAAGCGTACATAAAACATAAGGCTCAATTGAATAGCCGTTTGCTCCATAACACAAAATGCTTCTGTCAAGATTCGTAAAATATTCAGCCTGTGCAATATCTGCATAATTGTGATGATACCCCGGGCCTGCATTGTGAATTGTAACGATGCACCTTGTATCTTTTAAAAGCGGGTTCTGTGCTGCAAAATTTGGAATGAGTGCACATGCCGCATCCTGGCAATGAATTACATCAGGAATTTCTTCCTTTGAACAGGTGCGCGAAAATTCAACGACAGCTTTTTGAAAAAGCATGTTCAAAAACATTACGTCCTTGTGCCCCGTCCCCTGAATATGTTCGCAGTTTTCTTCCTGATCTTTTTTAGTGTATGTATAGACTGCATTTTTTTCTGCAAAAGATTTATGACATACAAAAACAATTTCTACGCCGTTCATCGTTCCATGTGCAAAAGAAACAGGAACTCTTTTTCTGTCAGTTAATTCAAGCTGTACAGGCTGATGATAAAAGCATGTAAAATTTTCTATCTTTGAAAGATCCGTGCACCGGTAAAGAGGAATAAAAAAAACAACTTTGTGTCCAAGTTTTGCAAGACTTTCAGAAAGTGAGCAGGAAACATTTTTTACACCACCCGCTTCTGCAATTCCCGCATACTCTCTTGCGACAAGCCAGATGTTCATTTTAAAACCTTCATAATCTGTTCAAGATTTCCTTCTTTTAGAATTTCCGTAAGGACTGGATGCTTTTCTACAATCTGACCAAGCTCTTCAAGTTTTGAAAGAGCTTCTTTCTGCTGAACAATTTTTGCAGCATTAGAATCAGCAAGATCATTAATTTTTTTGTTCAGAACTTCATAATACTGATCAGTAATTTCTTTTGCTTTTGAATACAAAGTCATATCAGGAAATTTATGATCAGTGATTTTTGCAGAAGTAATTTTTATTCCGTTGTTAAAATCGCGGAGAACTTTTTCAACACTTTTTTCAATATCTGCAAAAGAAGTTTCTTTAAGTTCAGCAAGAAGCTTAAGTGCAAAACTATCAACAATTCCCTTGCAATATTCTGTAAGATCAGAATCATTTTTTATAATTTTCTTTTCGCATAGTTTTAAAATTTCATCAGGCTCAGCAGTAATATTTACAGAAAGATCTATACTGTATGAAAAATCCGTTGATGTCAGTGAGCCGTAAAAATCTGCACCGTCTAGTTTTTCCGTATATGATTTGCTGTAAGTTCCTCTGTTAATTTCAAAACTTTCAAGAACAACATTTGAAGGAATAAGGCGTTCCCATCTCCAGTTGAAACTTCCGTTTACAATAGGTTCTTCATAGATACCGCTGGTTTTTGAAATCATAACAGTACAGTTGTCGCCTTTTTCAGTCCAGAGCTGAATCCATCCGATGCTGAAAATAGCAGCAGCAAAAAGTATAATGACAATAATCCATGTAAAAAATTTTTTGGCTTTCATTTTTCCACTCGCAAATTTATGTTCTTTCTATTATACTGAAAAAAATGAGTTCAAACAATAAAAAGATAAAAATAAGCAGATCCTTCCTCTTTAAGCTGACTTGCCGCACATCAATTTTTTTTCTGCTCTTTTCTGTTTCAATAATTTCTATTTACATAACAGGAAGCTATCAGAATTTTCTGGACACAACACAGTTTTTTCTTTTATTTTTGTGCTCACTTAATTCTGTAATTCTTCTTCTTTTTTCTGCAGCCGGTTTTATTGAGTCTCTTGCATTTTTTTTCATCAACAGGCAGAAAAGATACATAGTTTTTTCTGCGCTGTTTTTGATTTTAAGTGTTTTGTGTTTTGTATTTTTAATTGCGTTCAGTTCGATTTCAATCATAGCCAAAGGAATTAATTAGCTTTAATAAAATTGGCTTCCAGTCGCGTTGAGCATTACGAAAACGCACTATACAGAATATTTTCGTCCTGCTCAACACTCCTTCGCGCCAATTTTATTATATCTATAATAATTTTAAATTAACTATAGATTAGAAAGTCTCCTTTGGAAGCGGTGAGTTTTACGGGGAGATTTTTTTCAAGGTGATTTCTATTGATTCTGTTTGAGAGGCTGATGAGTCCTGTTTTTTCAGTTTCAGCAGGTGTCCACTCAAGGCCTTCCGTTAAGACCAGCCCTTTTCCTTCACTTCCAAGTTTTATGCACGAAATTGAAATTCTCTCTTCAAGTTTTAAGTCACAAAGCTCAATGCTTTTTCCTTCACTAAGTTTTGTAATTTTCTGCTCATTTGAAAGCCATATGTCTGCTGAAAAATCTTTTGAAAAAGTTTCCCATACTCCAAGCAGATGATCAATTCTTCCGCCACCCGCTCCAACAAGAATTATTATATTTTCTTCTGTTGATTTTTTTGTAACTTCGTGCGCTTTCATAAGAGCAAGTTCTGTATCTGAAAAATCTTTGTCGTGACTGCAGAATTCATGAGGAACATCTTTGTATTTTTTTATAAGCTTTCTGTTTTTTACGCTGTCCATATCGCCGAGAATAAAATTTAATTTCAGCGGATTAATTTTTTTATAAAAGAAAGAATAAGCTTCAAATGTATCAAGTCCGGAATCTGCAGCGATGATGTAATGAAATTTTCTTTGAGAAAAAAAATCTGAAAACTTTTTGGGAGCAGCTGCTTCTCCACCTGTAAAAATCAATATATTCATATCAATAGAATTTTTCCTGTTAATTTTGTAAAATCACTGTATCATGTTTTTTAAGAAAAGTATAACAGTTCCGGAAAATCTTTTAAAAACAGCAAAGATTTTTTCTGACCATGGATTTAAAGCATACCTTGTTGGTGGTGCCGTTCGTGATATGCTGATGAATAAAGAAGCTCACGATTACGACATTGCAACAAATGCAACACCACAGCAGGTCATGAAAATTTTTAAGCGTGTCATTCCAACGGGGATTGCACATGGAACTGTTACGATTCATATTTTCGGTGAAGAATATGAGACTACAACTTTCAGAACAGAGAGTGACTATTCAGACGGAAGACATCCTGATAAAGTTGAATATGCCGCAACTATTGAAGAAGATTTAAGCCGTCGTGATTTTACGATGAACGCAATTGCGGTGGATCTTTCAACGCTTAAAATTGTAGATCCCTTTGACGGTCAAAAAGATATAAAAAATAAAATAATCAGAACAGTTGGTAAAGCAGAAGAAAGATTTACAGAAGACGGATTAAGGCCGATTCGTGCAATCAGGTTTTCAAGTCAGCTTAATTTTAAAATTGAAGACAAAACCTATGAAGCAATCATGATTCCGAATGTACGTGAAAAAACAAAAGGAATTTCTGTAGAAAGATTTAGAGATGAATTCTGCAAAATGATGAAAAGTGAGAAACCCAGCGTCGGCTTAAAGCTGCTTGAAGATACAGGTCTCATGGATGTTTTTATTCCTCAGTTTAAGGTTTGCAGAAACTGCACTCAGCAGGATTACAGGGGCTTCCATAAATTTGATGTTGCTGATCATAATTTTTATGCCTGTGACGGAGCTCCAAAAGAAAATCTTTATGTTCGTCTCGCAGCATTTTATCATGACATTGGAAAACCTGAATGCCGTACAACAGAAAATATTGACGGTAAGATTGCAGTACATTTTCATGGACACGAGTCTATGAGTGCAAAAAAATGTGTTGAATCAATGACTGCACTGAAATTTTCAAACGATGAAATAAAAAAAGTTTCTCACCTTGTAAAAGAGCACATGTTTTTTTATGAAAGCAACTGGAGTGATGCAGCGGTACGACGTTTCATAATTCGAGCCGGAATGGAAAACATCGATGATCTTTTTGCATTGAGAATTGCAGATATTCACGGAATGAATAATGTGGCACCAGTTCCTGGAAGTCCCGTTTATCTGAATCTTGCGGAATTTAAAAATCGAATTGAAAAAATTACAGAAGAAAAAGCAGCATTAAGCCTTAAGGATCTTTTAGTAAATGGTAATGACCTTATGCAGATTGGAATACCGAAAGGAAAAATCATCGGCTCAATTTTAAATGAACTTTTTGAAACTGTAACAGAAAGTCCAGAAATGAATCAAAAAGAAAAATTAATCACACTAGCAGAAAATATTTATAAGGAAAAATACAGATGAAAAAATATGATTATCTTGTTGTAGGCTCAGGCTTGTATGGAGCAACTTTTGCATATTTTGCACGCAAAGCAGGAAAATCAGTTCTTGTAATTGAAAAAAGAAATGTTGCAGGCGGAAACGTCTACTGTGAAAAAATTGAAAAAATCAACGTTCACAAATACGGTGCACATATTTTTCATACTTCAAACAAAGAGGTCTGGGATTTTGTAAATTCATTCGTTGAATTCAACAGATACACAAACAGTCCTGTTGCAAATTACAAGGGAGAATTATACAACCTGCCCTTCAATATGAATACGTTCTATCAGCTTTGGGGAACAAAAACACCGCAGGAAGCAAAAGCAAAAATTGAACAGCAGAGAAAAGAAAGTGGAATCAGCGAACCGAAAAATCTTGAGGAACAGGCACTCTATCTTGCAGGCCGTGACATTTACGAAAAACTGATTAAAGAATATACAGAAAAACAGTGGGGACGCAAATGTACAGAACTTCCCGCATTCATCATAAAGCGACTTCCATTCAGATTTACTTTTGACAACAATTATTTCAACGACTCTTATCAGGGAATCCCGATCGGCGGATACAATAAACTGATTGAAGGTTTGCTTGAAGGAATTGAAGTTAAAACAAATGTTGATTTTTTTGCGGATAAAGAAAGCTGGGAAAACTCTGCAGAAAAAATTGTTTACACCGGATGCATTGATGAATACTTTGGATATGATCTTGGAAAACTTGAATATAGAACAGTAACATTTGAAACAGAAATTTTAAATGAACAGAATTATCAGGGAAATGCAGTTATAAATTACACAAGCAAAGAGCAGCCTTTTACAAGAATCATCGAGCACAAGCATTTTGAAACAGAAAATAAAGAAGGCTTTGAAAACAGCAAAACAGTAATCAGCAGGGAGTATTCAACGGAATGGAGCGAAGGCTGTGAACCCTTCTACCCTGTCAACGATGAAAAAAATTCTTCGCTTTATGAAAAATATGCTGAACGAGCCTCAAAATTAAAAAACATAATTTTTGGCGGAAGACTCGGACAGTATAAATATTTTGACATGGACGACGTAATAGAAGACTGCATTAAAAAATGTAAAGAAGAATTTAAGCTGTAATTTTTAACCAGCCATAATATCTTTTGAAGATTTAAAGCCGTATGCGCTTTGTGCAGTGTGTACGGCTTTTTCTATTGCACGCGAAAGAACATCTGCTGCAAGAGTTCCTACTGCATCCTGGTCGGCTTTTACATTTCCGGTGCTTGCAGCATAAACAGTATCTCCGTCTGCAGAAGTATGAACAGGTCTTATTGATCGCGCCATTCCATTTTGAGCCATCGAAGCAATTTTTGTAAGACGGCTTTTATCAAACAAAGCATTTGTTAAAATGATTGCAATCGTCGTGTTTCCGGTAAATTTATTTTCAGTGACTTTTGAAGCATTCTCATACATCAGTTTTTCACTGTCTTCAAATCCGTTTTTATTTTTATTTAATAAACCTGCGATGCATTTTCCTTCATGATCATAAACATTTCCAAGTGCATTCACAATTACAACAGCACCAACCTTAAGCTCACCGCACTGAACTGCATAACTTCCGATTCCAGTCTTTGTGCAAAAATCCATGCCTGTAAATTTTCCGCATGTAGCACCCGTCCCTCCACCGAAATTTCCATCCTGATAATTATCTTTGTAAGCATTAATACAGGCATTGTAGCCGTATTTTTGATCAGGACGGACATTGAAGCTTCCGCAAGTTAAATCAAAAATATCAGACTGAACTACAAGAGGAACAACGCCATTACCGACAGGAAAGCCGATATTTTTTTCTTCAAGATATTTCATCACTCCGCCTGAAGCATCAAGACCGTATGCACTTCCACCGCCAAGAACAAGAGCATGAATTACCTGCGCCGCAGAAGTTGGAAGAAGAAGAGTTGTCTCCCGGGAAGCAGGCCCTCCTCCACGAACATCAACTCCACAAGGACATCCTTTTTCAAATAAAAAGACAGTGCAGCCGGTTCCGTTTGCAGCATCAGTTTCATTTCCGATTTTTACGTTTTCAATATCTTTTATGCTGATTTCCATTAATTCCATGAATCCGATTTTATATGAAAAAAAAATTACAATCAATTAATCATAAAAAACAAATTCAGCCTCGATGACATTTTAAACAAAAAATGATAGTATTTAGCATCTTTTATTTTTGCATGCAGGGGTAATTTGTATGGGCGGAATTTTTGGTGCTGCCGGAAAAGGCGACATTTCTTTGGATTTATTTTTTGGCGTTGACTATCACAGCCATCTTGGAACACGCAGAGGCGGACTTGCAGTTTTAACAGACGAAGGAACTTTTGTACGTTCAATCCACAATATTTCAAACTCACCATTCAGAACTAAATTTGACAGCGACATAAATGAAATGCACGGAACAATCGGAATCGGATGTATTTCTGATTACGAAGCACAGCCGCTTCTTGTAAACAGCCACCTTGGTTCTTTTGCAATTACAACTGTAGGAATCGTAACAAATAAAGATGAACTTGTTCAGGATATTCTTGACTGCTCAAAAACGCACTTTCTTGAAATGAGCGGCGGGGAAATCAATCAGACTGAACTTATCGTTGCACTTATCAATCAGAAAAATTCAATCGTAGAAGGAATTAAAAACGTTCAGGAAAAAATCAAAGGTTCAATGACTTTGATGGTAATGACAAAAGAAGGAATTTATGGTGCACGTGATAAATTCGGCCGCACTCCGCTTGTAATCGGAAAGAAAGATGACGGCTTCTGTTTGAGTTTTGAAAGCCACGCATACATAAATCTCGGCTATAAAGATTATAAAGAACTTGGACCTGGGGAGATTGTTTTTGTTACTTCGGATAAAGTTGAAGTTCTTCAGCAGCCCGGCAAAGAAATGAAGATTTGTACATTCCTGTGGATTTACTACGGATACCCTACTGCCTCTTACGAAGGTGTTAATGTTGAACAGATGAGATATAACTGCGGAGCATATCTTGCAAAACGTGATGCTGAAAATAACATCAAGCCTGACTGTGTTGCAGGAGTTCCAGACAGTGGAACTGCACATGCTGTAGGTTACGCAAACGAAAGCGGAATTCCTTTTACACGTCCGTTCATCAAGTACACTCCGACATGGCCACGCTCATTCATGCCGACAAATCAGAATCAGAGAAACTTGATTGCACACATGAAGCTTATTCCAGTTCAGCAGCTTATTAAAGACAGAAGTATTCTTTTGATTGATGATTCAATCGTCCGCGGAACACAGCTGAGGGAAACAACAGACTTCCTTTATGAAAGCGGAGCAAAAGAAGTTCATGTACGCCCTGCATGTCCTCCGATTATGTTCGGATGCAAATACCTTAACTTCAGCCGCTCAAAAAGTGAGATGGATCTTATAGCACGCCGCATAGTAAGACAATTTGAAGGTGAAAACGTGAGCAATGAAGTTCTTGCAAAATACTGCGACCCTGACACACCGGAGTATGCAAAAATGCTTGAAGAAATCCGCAAGCAGCTTCACTTTACAACATTAAGATTCCATCGTCTTGATGATATGCTCAACAGTACAGGACTTGATCACTGCAAACTCTGTACTTACTGCTGGAACGGTAAAGAATAAAATATTAATCAGTCATGCTGAAAAAAATCGGCATGACTTTTTTTTTATTTTGAAAGAAGTGCTGCAGCTTTTTTTACGTCCTGGCATTTATCCATTGAACATACAAGAAGTGCATCATCAGTTTCTACAACAACAAGATTTTCAACACCAATAAGTGCAGTTTTCTTTTTTGTGTTTACATAGTTCGATTTTGAATCAATAGAAGCAGTTTTTTCAGAAGAATAAATTACATTGCCGTCTGAATCTTTTTCATTGATTTCAAAAAGTGCAGAATAAGAACCAACATCATCCCAGCCTGCATCAAGCTTAATGATTTTACCCTTCTTTGTTTTTTCCATAACGGCATAGTCAATACTGTTACCTTTAATCTGCTCAAAATAATCTTTGTTAATTCTGATGAAGTCGCTGTCTTTTTCCGAAGTTTCAAAAGCCTTAAAAGAAAGTTCAGCCATCTCAGGTTCAAAAGATTTCAATTCATCGATAAAAGTCTGTGCTTTAAAAACAAACATTCCGCTGTTCCAGCTGTAAGTTCCTTCTGCAAGATATTTTTTTGCAGTTTCAATATCAGGCTTTTCAACAAATTTTTCAAGATCAAAAACTATGTTGTCATTACTTTTTCCGGCTTTAACATAACCGTAACCTGTGTGAGGCATCGTCGGAACAATACCAAAAGTTACAAGGCTACCCTTCATTGCTTCTTCTGCAGCTGCTTTTACAGCTTTACAAAATGCGTCTTTATTTTTAATTACATGATCACTTGGAAGCACAACCATAACGGCATCTTTATCAGTTTCCAAAGCTTTAAATGCACCGCAGGCAATTGCAGGTGCTGTGTTTCGGGCAAGAGGCTCAAGCATGATTACTGAATTCATTCCAATCTGCTGCATCTGCTGAGCAACAACAAACCTGTGTGCCTGATTACAGATTACAATCGGATCTGCAGTCTCAAGACCTTCAAGTCGAAGTAAAGTCTGCTGAATCATTGTTTCTTTTCCAACAAGAGGAAGGAACTGTTTTGGTTTTTCTGAAACG
This sequence comes from Treponema sp., assembly GCA_024687165.1. Classification (GTDB taxonomy): domain Bacteria; phylum Spirochaetota; class Spirochaetia; order Treponematales; family Treponemataceae; genus Treponema_D. The sequence goes on along the minus strand of JAILEY010000080.1, from coordinate 12,208 downwards.
CTCATCGGCCAGAGTCTTGTTCCTGACCCGCCTGAAAGTATAACTGGAATAATTGTCATTATATACCCCTTTAAAAAATCAAAGTAAATTATCTGCCGCTGTAATTTTTGCTGATCCAGTTTTTATAATCACCGGACTGAATATTTTTAATCCATTCTTCATGATTTAAATACCAGCGGATTGTTGCAAGAAGTCCCTGTTCAAAAGTCATCTTACGCTGCCAGCCGAGTTTTGATTTTGCTTTTGTGCAGTCGATTGCATAGCGCTTGTCGTGGCCTGGTCGGTCTTTAACATAAGTAATTGTCTCACGGACTTTTTCAGCATCTTTTCCAAGCTCCCTGGAAGTTAAATTGATTACTTCATTAAGAAGCTTTATATTCTGCCATTCATTTTCACCGCCAAGATTCCACTTCTCTCCTGCAGGTGATTTTTTAACGATTTCCCATACGCCGCGATTATGATCTTCTACATAAATCCAGTCGCGGATATTGTCGCCTTTTCCGTAAACAGGAAGATTTTTTCCGTCACGAATATTTGAAATCATTAAAGGCAAAAGTTTTTCCGGGAACTGGAACGGCCCGTAATTATTCGTACAGTTTGAAAGAGTTACCGGAAGACCGTATGTGTGATAGTAAGCCATTACAATGTGGTCAGAACTTGCCTTTGAACTTGAGTATGGAGAGCGCGGATCATAAGGAGTTGTTTCCGTAAAGTAACCGGTTTCGCCCAAAGAGCCGTAAACTTCATCTGTAGAAATATGATGGAATAAAACATCATCACGCTGATTATCAAGTGAGATACCCCAGTAATTTCTTGCAACATCAAGAAGAGTAAAAGTTCCAGTCACATTGGTCTTGATGAAAGCCTCAGGTCCTAAAATTGAGCGGTCAACATGACTTTCTGCTGCAAAGTGAATTACAGTGTCAATGTCATACTGTTTGAAGATACGTTCAATTTCAGATCGATTGCAGATATCAACTTTTTCAAAAAAATATCTTTTGCCGCCGAATTTTTCTTCAACATCTTTTAATGATTCAAGATTTCCTGCATAAGTAAGGCTGTCAACATTGATAACATTTCCTGTAAAATCAGCATCACCAAAAAGATCTGTGCCGCTGTTTGAAAGCCCAAAAAGATAATGAATAAAATTGCAGCCAATAAATCCCGCACCGCCAGTAACAAGAATATTTTTAAGTCGTCTCATAAATTCCTATCTCCTGATTAATCTCCAATCCAATTTCCGTTTATATCAAAATATTTTTTATCTGCACAAAACGCATCATGATTTTTATCTTTTTCACTGAGAATGATATTATCAAAATCTGCACAAACTGATTTCCAGTCTATGTTTAAAACAGGATCATTATAGAGGATTCCACCTTCACCTTTCGGGTCGTAGAAATCTGTGCATTTGTAATAAATATCAGCAGCTTCACTTAAAACAAGAAAGCCGTGTGCAAATCCTTTTGGAATAAAAAGCATGTTATGTTTTGAACTGTCTAAAATTATTTTAAAATATTTTCCAAAAGTTTCACTGCCATTTCTCAAATCAACTGCAACATCAAAAATCGTGCCTGAATCAGTCCATAAAAGTTTTGACTGCGAATGATTTTTTTGAAAATGAAGACCGCGCAAAACTCCTTTAACAGACGAACTTTTATTATCCTGAACAAAGTCTGCATTTATACCGGCTGCATTAAAATCTCTCTTATTCCAGCTTTCTAAAAAATATCCGCGAGCATCTTTGTGACACTCAGGCAAAATCTGATAAAGACCTTTGAATTCATCACAGTCTTCAGAAAAACATTTATCAAAAATAAAACTCATATGAACTAGCGCTCTGCAACAAGTTTTAAATAAGCACCATAATCTGTTTTATAACCTTCAGAAAGTGCAAGCAACTGATCTTTTGTAATCCATTTATTTGAATAAGCAATTTCTTCAAGACATGCAACATAAAGTCCCTGACGTTTTTCTATTGTTGCAATAAAATTACTTGCTTCAAGAAGACCGTCGTAAGTTCCTGTATCAAGCCAAGCCATACCACGTCCTAAAAGATTAACCTTTAATTTGCCCTGTCTTAAATATTCATTGTTGATTTCTGTAATCTCAATTTCACCACGTGCACTTGGTTTTACATTTTCTGCAATCTGGACAACAGAATTATCATACATATAAAGACCAGGGACAGCATAATTTGATTTTGGATTTGTAGGTTTTTCCTCGATTCCAAGAACCTTTCCATTAGGATCAAACTCAACAACACCGTATGCAGTCGGATCTTTTACATAGTAACCAAAAATATTTCCGCCACCTTTTTCTTCCAGAGATTTTCTGCACTGGCACACAACTTTTCCAAATGCATCACCATAAAAAATATTATCACCAAGAACAAGAGTAACATTATCATTACCAATAAACTCTTTACCAACGATGAAAGCATCTGCAAGTCCACGAGGCTTTTCCTGCACAGCATATTCAAAACGCATACCAAGCCATGAACCGTCACCAAAAAGCTCTTTAAAAACCGGCAGATCACGCGGAGTTGAAATAATCAATACTTCTCGAATTTCTGCAAGCATAAGAACACTCAGAGGATAATAAATCATCGGCTTATCATAAAGCGGAAGAATCTGCTTAGAAACAGCTTTTGTAATCGGATAAAGGCGGGTTCCGCTTCCGCCTGCTAAAATAATGCCTTTCATAAAAATAATTATAGCAGAATAAAAGAAAATTTTCTATTGCGGTGATTTGTTATAATAAAAAAGCCACACGAAATCGCTTCATGTGGCTCTCTAAATCTTATCTTCCCCAGGTAAGAATTAAATCATAATTATCATCCCGAACTTCAAAGTACTGATTGTATTCTCCGCAGGTCGGGCAATATTCTGGAGCGGAAGGACCTGTTACGATGTGACCACATTTAAGGCATTCCCAGACTTTTATTGAACTGTTTGCAAGCTGAGCCTTAGAATCTTCATCTTTTAAAAGTGAACGATAGCGCTCTTCATGACGTTTTTCAATCTTTGCTACAGCACGGAATTTTGCAGCAAGTTCCTTAAATCCTTCTTTTTCTGCAGTAAGGGCAAAACCTTCGTACATATCAGTCCATTCATGATTTTCACCATCTGCTGCATTTGAAAGATTTGTATTAGAATCAGAAATTCCTTCAAGTTCTTTGAGCCACATTTTTGCATGCTGCTGTTCGTTTCCTGCAGTTTTCTTAAAAATCTCCGCAATCTTATCATTACCCTCTTTTTCAGCTACTTCCGAAAAAAAGATGTATTTGTTTCGGGCCTGTGATTCACCTGCAAATGCAGCCATCAAATTTTTCTCTGTTTCAGTTCCAGTATATTTTCCCATTTTTTCCTCCTGATAAAATCTTATAAAAAAAATACGGTATTTTAGCTAATTGCGCAGTGCCATATTACAACTCGAAGACCCTCGTCATCAGCTTGGAAGGCTGAGATAATAAGCCGTTATATGACATCCGCAATTGTTTTCAATAATAATAAGTTAAAGTCATAATTTCAATTCCCCCAGGCTAATCCTCAAAAACAGGTTCAAAATCTTCTGCACCATGACCGCAAAGAGGACACTGAAAATCAGGAGGAAGTTCTGCCCCTTCAAAAATGAAACCGCAGACTTTACACTTCCAGCCTTTGATTTTTCTGGATGAAGAATTTTCTGTACTTTTTTCAGGCTTTATGTTCGATTGATATTCAGCATATGTAAGCGGAGGATTTTTACTTATTACGTGGGCATCAGTAACTTCTGCAATAAAAATAGTATGACTTCCTAAATCTTGCGAAGAAACTACAGAGCATTCAAAAACGGAACAAACCTGTTTTTTAATAAATGGGCAGCCGTTAGAATCAAGTTCATATTCAAAAGTTTTAAATTTATCTGTATCACGGCCGCTTTGATAACCGAAGTGTGAAATCGTTTCAAAAGTAGAAGAATTATCCAGGATAGAAAGCGAAAATACCCCGCTCTCCTTAATCATCTGACAGGTAAGATTCTGATTGATACATGAAATTGCTATACGAACCGGAGCAACAGCAGCCTGAAAACAGGTATTAATTATACAGGCATTGATTTTTTCAGCACTTTTTGAACCAAGAACAAAAACTCCATAAGAAAGATTATAAAAAGATTTATTTTCCATATGAAAACTCCTGAACTAAAATGATATAAGAGAAAAAAGTTCTGCGCAAGAAGTTTTTAATTAAACAGCTCAACTTTTTTCAACCTACTTTCATTTACCGAGTGTTCCTGCCAAGGATTTTTTTGATTTTAAGTAAAGATTAAATTACTACCATAGAATTTGTAAACAGAGTTATAATCAAAAATCCGATTATGTGATTTTAATTCATCATTCTTTATTCCTAACCGCGTTGACTGACCTCCTTTTTTAATTCATAATTATTCCTATGCAGGGTTTGATTTACACGCTCATAAACAAAGAAACTCCTCTCTGCGACTTTATAATTGAAGGCGAAGGAGAACTTGAGCTTTGCAAGATTGTAAAGGAATATAATCCGCTGCCGTTCTGGTGCAATCCGCTTTCTACTTGGGTAGACAACAGAAGCTCGGCAAAGCACCGATCACATGTAAATAAAATTCTTGAAATGTGCGGCGGCAAAACAAAGAGCGGTTTTATTGCCCTTACCCACTGTCTTTCATTAACAGATACGCTCTGGGTAAAATCTGAAAAAGAAAATGTCACCTGGAAACAGCTTAATCTTTATGAAAATAATTTTGATGAAGTAATTTCTAAATTGTCATTTGATGCGAAAGCCGCAGAATGCGGCGAGTTAAATAATTTCCTATCATGCAAACGACGCGAAGCGGCGTACGGTAACGGACTTTTTGGAATACAGATGTCCACAACTTCGCCTGAACTTACGACAGATATGGCATTTGTTCCTTTTGCAGAAGAAGGATTTGATTTCGGCAAGGATAAAGACGGAAAGGAACTTGATTTTGATGAATATCTTTCAAAACGTGGACCTGTAATTGGAAGCGACTACGTTGCCCCTGCCCGCGCAATTCTTACCCCAGAAATAAAAAAATGCGTGGAAGAAATTCGCGAGACGCCACTAACCGTACCTTGTGATGAAAAATTTACAGAACACAGACTTGATCTTATGAACATGATTAAAAATGTTCAGTGCGAGCGGATTTTGGGCTTTGATGCTAAGTGGGAGTTTTAACACCTGATCAATCAAGCCCCTGTCAACAGCTAAAAAAAATATTCACAAACTGTTGTTTCTTAAAAGATTCTATTTTCTCACATCTCCATGTAAGAAGTCATCGTAAGCGATTTCTACACCTTCGCGAACATCAACCTTTGCTTTCCATCCAAGAGCGTTCAATCGGGTTACATCACAAAGTTTTCTTGGAGTACCATTCGGTTTTGATGAATCCCATTTCATACGACAATGGCGTCCGTCTTTGCGGACATCAGCATATACAACGTCTTCAATTGTTTCTGCAAGTTCTTTAATTGTACACTCTTTGCCAGTTCCAACATTCACAAAGTCTCCAGTTGGAGTGCGCAAATCAGAAGCATCTTTGTTTTCCATAAGATAAACAACAGCATCTGCTAAATCTCCGGCATACAAAAACTCTCGTAAAGGAGAACCGTCACCCCAGAGATGAACTACATCATCCCCACCCGCCTTTGCCTCATGGAACTTGCGGATCATTGCAGGGAAAACATGGCTTCCCTGAAGCTCGTAGTTATCACCAAGACCATAAAGATTTGTCGGCATTACAGAAAGGAAATTCGTACCAAACTGTTTGTTATAAGCAGTACAAAGTTTAATGACAGAAATTTTTGCAAGAGCATAGGCATCGTTTGTCGGTTCAAGCGGTCCTGTAAGAAGTGATTCCTCTTTAATCGGTTGCTCTGCCATCTTTGGATAGATACAGGTAGAACCAAGGTTCATCAATTTTTTTACACCATTTACACGGGCAGCTTCAACAACGTTAAATCCGATCACCATATTCTGATAGATAAAATCAGCAGGATAAGTTGAGTTTGCACCAATACCGCCAACATGAGCAGCTGCAAGAAAAACATATTCAGGTTTTTCAGCAGCAAAGAATTCATTTACTGCAGCCTGATTGAGTAAATCAAGTTCACTATGAGTTCTTGTAATAATGTTTGTGTAGCCTTTTTCCTTAAGACAACGAATAATAGAACCGCCTACAAGTCCTCGGTGACCTGCTACATAAATTTTTGAAGTTTTATTCATAATATTTTCTTTCCTTTTGCTTAATTAAAAATCACTAAAATATTTAGTAAAGATTTTTGCAAGATATGGAGAATTTCTGGCTCCTTCCTGCAACCTCTGAAGCAAATCAACTGAAACATCTTCATAAGATATCAACTTATTGTTTCGCTCCAAATCATCTAAATCTTTTTGACTTAAAGCTTCTGCTTTTGAGTAAACAGCATAAGACTTTTGTTCAGTTAGAAAACTGTGTTCTCCCTGTAACAGAATGCAAGTGTCATCATACATCTGAGATTCAGAATGAATTGTAGATACAGGAATAACTAAAGCCCTGTTATCTTCTGAAATATGAGAAATGACGATTCTAAGATGCTTATATTTTTTTCCGTCTTGTGCAGTGTCCACAATCCCGCGAAAAGCGGCGCCCGGCTCTAATTCGACTGAAATAAGGCTGCCTCTTGCTCAAATACCTTCTGTTCTTCAAGAAGTATCTGAATCGCATTTTCTGGGATTTTTAGTGCACTCATAATTGAATGCATTGTAAGGACTTTTTCTACACCCTTTTCTACAGGTTCCCATTCAGGGAAGACTCCGGCGGAATGAGCGTATTTTTTCATATCCTGATAAGAATATTTATAGAATTTCTGACAGACTTCATTCAAAACATTTTCTTCAAAACGTGAAAGATAATCGTCAGAAATATCTTTTTTGAGTATACGAATTCTATGATTATCATCAACAGAAAAACACTCATTCCATTTTGTCTGAACTGTTTCATCAGTATTATTATTTTTGATGAACGAATACAGATTTTTCAGGACAGGTCCACGATTCATAGAAACATAATCATCCCCTGTTATTGAATGTCCCGTTTTTGCAATCGATTTACGATCAGCAATATAACATTCTTTGATGAGATTATAATAATCCATTTCGTCATCGTTGCGATACAAAATATACGCAACAGTCTGAAAAAGTTTTTCCGTATTCATAACTAAATTCAAATATAATTAGGAAATGCAAAACCGTCAAGAATAATAATTGTAGTACTTATTATCTCTTATGCAATATTTTTTCCTGTTTAACATATTCCATGTCATGTTTCATCATGATTTTAACAAGTTCTGGGAAGCTAGTTTTTGTCGGGTTCCAGCCAAGAACTGATTTTGCTTTTGTAGGATCTCCGAGCAAAGTTTCTACTTCTGCAGGACGGAAATATTTTGGGTCTACTTCAATAAGAACTTCACCGGTTGCTTTGTTGTAGCCCTTCTCGTTTACACCTTCGCCTTTGAATTCAATTTCAATTCTGGCTTCGCGGAAAGCATAAAGACAGAACTCACGAACTGAGTGCTGCTCACCAGTTGCAACTACGAAATCATCCGGCTTGTCTTGCTGAAGAATTAGCCACATACATTCAACATAATCTTTTGCATATCCCCAATCTCGGAGAGCGTTGAGATTTCCAAGGTAAAGTTTTTTCTGAAGGCCCTGTGCAATACGTGAAGCAGCCAAAGTAATTTTACGTGTTACGAAGGTTTCACCACGACGCTCTGATTCGTGATTAAAAAGAATACCGTTTGAGCAGAACATGCCGTAAGATTCGCGATAGTTCTTCATAATCCAAAAACCGTACATCTTTGCAACAGCATAAGGAGAGCGCGGATAAAAAGGAGTTGTTTCTTTCTGAGGAACTTCCTGAACAAGACCAAAAAGTTCAGAAGTAGAAGCCTGATAAATACGGCAAGTCTTTTCCATTCCAAGGAAGTGAACCGCCTCAAGAATACGGAGTACACCGGTTGCGTCACAATCTGCAGTGTATTCAGGAACTTCAAAAGAAACCTGAACATGACTCTGTGCACCAAGATTATAAATTTCTGCAGGCTTAATTTCGCGAATCAGGCGGATAAGGCTTTCGCTGTCTGTAAGATCACCATAATGCAGCTGAATGCGGCGTGCCTCGTGCATATCCTTTAATGCAGTTTCAAGATACAGGTGCTCAATGCGGCCAGTATTAAAAGAAGAAGAACGGCGGATAATACCGTGAACCTCGTAGCCTTTTTCCAAAAGAAATTCTGCAAGAAACGAACCGTCCTGACCGGTAATACCTGTAATAAGTGCTGTTTTGTTCGACATAAAAAAAGCTCCTGAATCTATTCTACAAACTAAATTAAATCAAATTATTATTAATTGTCATAGGATAGCATAAAGGGGAAGATTTTTCTAGTTTCTACTTATAATGATATTCTATTCATTTTTTTTAATTACTACTGTCTATAAACAAACAGACTGTTTTTAAATTCCTCTGCCGTTGCAGAAGGTCCGTCCCACCAGAGTTTTGTTGAATCATCATAAAGCATTTTTGCCGCATTAGATTCCATAAAATCCAGAAGAATTTTTTCTATAGGCTGATTTGTTTCTTTAGAAAGCTGCTCAACAGCCATTAAAGCTGTTAAGTCCATTGCAAACAAAGTTTTATCATTTGCCATAATCGCAGTCGAGTCCAAAATCTTTAAAAGCAGCACATTTCTTCAAATCAGGATTTTCTACAACACAATAACTTCCGTGATACAAGATCATTCCATTTTCCAACTCGTTCATAGTGCAGCTCCTTTAGCTTTCAGAAAACCTTGGTTTTCTTCGTAAATATTAATTTGTAAAAGATTAGTCATTTATACACCATTTTAGAGAAGCTTTAACAGACTCATTATGCGTGTTTATAAAATTCAAATTATTTTTATATGTGTTTTTGATTCCTGAAATAAATTCATCCGCCCATGAAGGCGTCAAAACCTTTACATTCGAAAAATCAAGGCAAAGGACTTCGTTTTCCTGTAAAGCATTAAAAATATACGCTTTAGCCATCAAAAATGCATCATGACCCGCAGGACGAGAATTAAGAACATCACCAAATTTTCCTATATCAACATTCATGGTAAATTCCTCCTTATGATAATATTTCAATACAGGATACACTTTCTGAAAGTCTTATTTCTCTAATCTGCTCAAGCTGGCGATCAAAGTATTCATCTGTGAACATGTGCCCTTTTTTCAGGCGCTCTTTGTCCATAGTCCAGCCTTGAATTGTATAATCCTTAACAATCTGCCCGGCCCATTTTCTAAATCGAACAGCACGCTCATTATTTACTTTAAAACCAACAGCAATAATCATCTGAAGATTATAGTGCATAAGTTCTCTAGATACAGTTCTTGCTCCTTCCTGCTGAACTATCCGAAAATTTCGGATAGTTGCCTCTTGAGTCAGTTCTTCATCAGAATAAATTTTCTGGATATGATCATTTATAGTTCTAACATCAACATCATATAAAGTCGCCATCATTTTTTGGGTCAACCAAATGTTTTCATCCTCATATCTCATTTCATAGCTTTCTGGAGCATCACCTGTTGCGGCAATGTAAGTAAGATATTCTGCAGCGGAACTTTTTATTGAGATATCTTTAGATTGATTTTTTTTCATTTATTTTCATCCCCAATATGTAACATTGTACTTGTAGTAATTGTACTAACAAGCCTATGCACACTTGTAGAAGGATTTTTCTGTTTTGCTTCGTTTTCAGAGAGTTTTTCTGAAAACTTTATTGCTAAAGAAGTTTTATCTTTCAAAATAGAATACAATTCGTCAAAACTCTTTAATTCATCAACATTTTTCAATTTTTTATTTTGAGGAAGCAAAGAATTAACTTTTTCTAATGCTTTCTTTTGAATAGATTCTCGTGAACATTCTGTATCTCTGTATTCAAAATGCAGAACAATCCATAATTCAAAACATGGATTAGAAAAAGCGACTTTTATATTGTTCTCTGAGGCATATTTTATTGCTTTATCAAAATTTTCTTTCGTATGACCACCAAAGCCTTTACCTTTAAATTCTTTAGCGTCTCTATCTATAACAATCCAGCATTCATCAAAATCTTCTTTATCAGATATAGATAATAAATCTGTAAGAACACCACATGGATCAGAATGTTGATGAGGCGCAATTATTACGGTTGTACCTTCTGCAATATTCTTGTTTAATTTTTCAATTTTCACCAAGTTTTTTATATAATTTGGCTCTGTACAAACTCCTTCACATGCAATTAAAAAAGCCTTTTTCTGGAAAAGACTTTCCCCTTTACGAACTTCAGGAGCTGTAGTTTTAAATGATGCATGACTTTTTCTTGGCATTACAACTCCTCAAAATTAAAATCACCAAGATAAGGAATAGCCCCGTATTTTCCCATGATATAATTTCGCTCTATTTTGTGCTCTTTACGAACATTTTTATATTCACTAAGACTTGCTATATGAGATGAGCCATACTTGTCTTTCTCTACGAACCAAATTTGCTCTTTATCAAACAAATTCTGGTTTAAGAGGTTTGTGTCTTGTGAAGTGAAAATAAGCTGTGCCCCGTTAGGATTTGAGTCTCTATTATTGAACAAAGAAAGAATCTTTTGTGTAAGGATTGGATGTAAGCTTGCGTCAAGTTCATCAAGAAAAAGAACCGTACCTTTTTGCAACGTATCTATTACAGGTCCGATTACATAAAAATATTTTTGAGTTCCTAAAGATTCATCCTCAAAAAGATTAAATTTCTCATCTTCCAAATATTCATTTTCAGAATTAAATTTTGAATGTAATGTTTTAACAGAGACTTCTTCAAGGATTGCTCCCTTTGGCACACCCAACATCATGTCAGGATTTTTAACTCTATGGGAATCCTGAAAAATATCTTTTATTCCGATATCCGCATCAGAAATGAATTTTTGAAATATCTTTTTTACGGCAGGTTTGTTTAAATTATCCCAATAATCAGGGGCAAGAGAATGTCTAGAAGCATACTCAACATAATGAGCTGACTTAAACCAGTTTAGCACAGTTTTTGCTTCTTCGTTATCATTTCTGTCAGCTTCAACGATAAAAAGAGAATTTTTCAAATGTCTAACAGTCTTCAAGTCCTCATATTTTGTGATTTTTATTTCGCCGTTATTCTCGTCAACATCGTATTCAAACACAATTGTAGGACGATTTGTTTCATAAACATAAAGATACTCAGAATATACACATTTCTCATCATATTCAAAACCATATTTGTATTTTTTATCATTTGAAAAAAAAGTAATATCAAATGCAGTTGTATCATCTTCCGTCTCAGAAGAAAGTTTGAACCTATTCATAGGAAGCACATCTGTAGACTGAATGATTTTATCCTCATTCAGCACAAGGCGGCGCATCATTGTAAAGGCTTTTAAAATATTTGACTTACCGCTTCCGTTAGCGCCGTAAAAAACAGCCGATGGATAAACTTTATTATTTCCTTGTTCATAAATAGGGCAAACCGACTCGTCTTTATTTGTGAACAAATCAAGAGTAAATGAATCCTTAAAGGATTTGAAATTTCTTGCAGAAAACTGAATCAACATAGTATGTAGTATAATAAAAAATCCATATTTTTGCAAATTTAATTTCTAATTCCGTGAATTATTTACTAAATCCCATTTTATTTTTTTTTAATTCAACTAAAATAATTATAATAAAATTTAAGTTTATTTACCCAAGATTTTCAAAAGCTTACTCTTCACTGCTTCTTTACCACAAATATTAACCATGTGCTTGTTAGAGTTCGCTGATTTCAGCCACACCTAAGTCCAGCGGAAATCGCCAAATTCTAGTTCAATTAAAAAAGCCATTATCAAATCATATAAAACTCTCTAAACTGAATAGTAACCAGAAACTCAGTCAGGGAGGAATATGAAAAATGATAATGACTCTAAAGTCAGTTTAGCACAAGCGCTCCAAGATATGAAGATGGAGCAAGACGAAAGTTTGACCTTGCGAAAGTCAATCTTGCGGAGCTGGAACGGAGATGCGGAATCAGCCGCGCAAAACTCCGACGATTAAAATCCAATAATTTCAAAGAAATGCCTCATGCACTTACAGGAAGAAAAGCGTATAAAACTGTGATG
>JAILEY010000064.1 GCA_024687165.1 Treponema sp. | reverse complement strand
GTTGATTCGGACGGGCTGCAGTATTATGCAAAAATCAATTTCGAAAAAAATGATTCTGAAGTTGTTCCCGCCAACAGGTACAAGCCGCATGATCTTTCAAAATATCCTGGTTTGCATTGATGTAAAGGATATTGAATTTTTCGGGGAAAAAGCTTTATTTTTTTATTGCTAAAGGTATGATCTGAAAAAAAACAAAGTCATCCCGCTACCCACAGCGTCTTCAGTCAGTCTGAACTCGCTGGATGTTTCTCCCACAAATAGCAATTGATGGGTGTATTAAAATCAAAATTTCTAATTTTGCTGAAACTTTTTTTAATAAAAATTTATAAAAAATCTCAAAAAATATATTCAGCTATTGAACAAATCATAAAAAAATATTATAAATATAGAACTTATTATCCCTTAGTGGGGAAAGTCTGTGCAGAAAATGCGCAAGGGTTCTTTGAGAAATCAGGCGGACGGAAATAAATCACTGTCCGGTAAAAGTCGTAAAGTTAGCAGCTTTTGCTGTTTTCAGAGTTTTACACCCAAGCAGACTGGTTTGGAGTTCCTGATTAGAAATTAATAGGCACCAAACCGTTCAATAAGTCTAAAGATGAGCAGGTGGTACCGGTCAACTGAATTCGAATTGATGAATCAGAACTTAAAGTACTGAATAAATCATCTTATAAATTACATTGGTAAAAAATGTGTCTGCGAAAGGTTCACGGCTCTTTGAGAGTGTTCTTTTCTGGCTTAAAGTGCAACACATAAAAATATTTTTATATGCCGCAGTTTAATTACTGTAAGGCAAGGAGAAAAATCATGGCTAAGGAAGAGTTCAATAGAACAAAACCTCACATGAACGTTGGTACTATCGGTCACGTTGACCATGGTAAGACAACAACATCTGCAGCTATCACTTCATACTGTGCAAAAAAGTATGGTGACAAGCAGCTTAAGTACGATGAAATTGATAATGCTCCAGAGGAAAAAGCTCGTGGTATTACAATTAACTCACGCCACCTTGAATATCAGTCAGACAAGAGACACTATGCTCACATCGACTGTCCAGGTCATGCTGACTACATCAAGAACATGATCACTGGTGCTGCTCAGATGGATGGTGCTATTCTCGTTGTTTCAGCTCCAGACTCTGTTATGCCACAGACAAAAGAACACCTCCTCCTCGCTCGTCAGGTAGGTGTACCAAAGATCATCGTATTCCTTAACAAGGTTGACCTTGTTGATGATCCAGATCTTCTTGAACTCGTTGAAGAAGAAGTTAAAGATACAATCACATCTTACGGATTCTCTGCAGATACACCAATCATTAAGGGTTCAGCATTCAAGGCTCTCCAGGAAAATGCTCCTGCAGAAGATACAAAATGTATCGAAGACCTCCTCACAGCTATGGATACATGGTTCGATGATCCAGTTCGTGATGAAAACAAGCCATTCTTGATGCCAATTGAAGACATCTTCACAATCACAGGTCGTGGTACAGTTGTTACTGGACGTATCGAACGTGGTGTAGTACACCTTGGTGATGCAGTTCAGATCGTTGGTATCCGCCCAACACAGGATACAACAGTTACTGGTATCGAAATGTTCAACAAGACACTTAACGAAGGTATGGCTGGTGATAACGCTGGTATCCTCCTCCGTGGTGTTGAAAAGAAGGACGTTCTCCGTGGACAGGTTTTGGCAGCTCCAAAAACAATCAACCCACACACAAAGTTCGAAGCACAGATTTACGTTCTTTCAAAGGAAGAAGGTGGACGTCACTCACCATTCTTCACAGGTTACCGCCCACAGTTCTACTTCAGAACAACTGATATCACTGGTACAGTTGAACTCGAAGCTGGTACAGACATGGTAAAACCTGGTGACAACGTAAAGATCATCGGTGAACTTATCCACCCAATCGCTATGGACGAAGGTCTTAAGCTTGCTATCCGTGAAGGCGGTCGTACAATCGCTTCTGGTCAGGTAACAAAGATTATCGAATAGTAATTGAATGAATGAAGAGGTTACGACCTCTTCATTCAACTGGAGTAAAAAATGGCAAATAGCAAGATTCGAGTAAGACTTCGTGCATTTGACGTGGCTCTTATCGATCAGAGTGCAAAAGACATCGTACAGCAGGTACAGAAGGCTGGGGCAAAGGTTTCAGGACCAATTCCTCTTCCAACAAGAATCAACAAGGTTACAGTACTTCGTTCAGTTTTCGTAAACAAGAAGTCACGTGAACAGTTCGAAATGAGAACTCACAAGCGCCTTATTGACATCTTCAATCCTTCTTCAGAAGTTATGGATTCATTGATGAAGCTTGAACTTCCTGCAGGTGTAGATGTAGAAATCAAACAGTAATTTAGGAAGCGAAAGTTTCCAAAAATAAAAATGGTAACGGTCCCTGGGATCTGGGATGGCGGCCAAATTAGGAGATTCAGATGAAAGGTCTGATAGCAAAAAAGGTAGGAATGACACAGGTATTCGACGAAAACGGTAATCTGACACCAGTAACCGTGATCCGCGTTGAACCAAATACCGTTGTCGCTACAAAAACACAGGAAAAGTGTGGTTACGATGCAGTTGTTCTCGGTCTCGATGACATGAAAGCTGGCAAGGCATCAAAGCCATATGCAAAGCAGTTTCCTGAGAACATCACACCAAAACGCCAGTTGAAAGAATTCCGTGATTTTGACGGAGAAGTAAAAGTAGGCGACCAGATTGGTGTTGAATTATTTGACAAGGTTCGTTTCATCGACGTAACTGCTACCTCTAAGGGTAAAGGTTTCCAGGGTGTAATGAAGAGATGGGGCTTCCATGGTGGACGTGCAACTCACGGTTCTAAATTCCACAGAGAAGCTGGTGGTACAGGATGTTGTACAACTCCAGGACATTGTCTTAAGAATATCAAGATGCCTGGACGTATGGGTTTTGATCGCGTAACAGTACAGAACCTCAAGGTTGTAAAAGTAGATCCTGAGCTCAAGGTTTTGATGGTTCGTGGCGCAGTTCCTGGTGTAAAGAATTGCACTCTTATCGTTAAGGCTGCAGTTAAGAAATAAGGTCGAGGAATAGTATGGAAAAGAAAGTCTATTCAATCGATGGCAAGGAACTCAGAACAATCAATCTTGATGATAAAATTTTCGGACTTCCAGTTAATGAAGATGTTATCTACTATGCCATCACAAACGAATTAGCTAATAAACGTGTAGGTACTGCATGTACAAAAACTCGCTCTGAAGTTCATGGTAGCAACGCCAAGCCTTACAAGCAGAAGGGTACTGGTAATGCTCGCCGTGGTGACAAGAAGTCTCCACTTTGTGTAGGTGGCGGTACAATTTTTGGACCAAAACCACGCGATTTCAGCTATGCAATGCCTAAAAAAGCAAAGCGTCTTGCAATGAAATCTATTTTGAGTCTTCAGGCTCAGAGTGATAGATTGACTGTTGTTGAAGATTTCACAGTAGAAAGCGGAAAGACAAAGGACCTTGTAAAGATTCTTAACAACTTTACTAAAGGTGAACGCACAGTAGTCCTTCTTAAGGATGATGATGCAAAGATTAAACAGGCTGGAAAAAATCTTCCAAATGTTTATTTCCTTTCATTCAACCGCCTTCGTGCACATGACCTCTTCTACGGAAGAAAGGTTATCATGCTCGAAACAGCAGCAAAAAATCTTTCTGACTTTTATGCAGACGAAAAGGAGGCTAAATAATGACATTCGAAGATGTACTTATTAGACCTGTTCTTTCAGAAAAAGCAACAGCTCTCCGTGAGCAGAATAAATATACATTTATCGTTGCTCCATCTGCTACAAAGATTCAGATTAAGGAAGCTGTACGTAAGCTTTTCAACGTTAAAGTTGAAGACTGCACAACAATGAACGTACAGGGAAAAATGAAAAGACTTCGCGGTAAGCCGGGAAGAACAGCAAGCTACAAGAAAGCAATCGTTAAACTTGCAGCTGGCGAAACAATTAAGGTATTTGAAGGCGTTTAAGCCTTTGAATAGTAAGTAAGGGGAACCATATGGCTCTTAAAATATACAAACCTTATTCAAAAGGTACACGTGGCCGTGTTGATTTGGTACGTGAAGCTATTACAGCCGACAAACCCGAAAAAAGCTTGACTTCTGGTCACAAATCAAATGGTGGTCGTGGTCAGGGTGGACGTATTTCTGTACGTCATCAGGGTGGCGGACATAAGAGAAAGTATCGTGAAATTGACTTCAGAAGAGATAAGCACGGTATTCCTGGAACAGTTAAGACAATTGAATACGATCCATTCCGCAGTGCAGACATCGCTCTTATTGCTTATGCAGACGGTGAAAAGCGCTACATTATCGCTCCAAAAGGTTTGACTGTTGGACAGAAGATTATGTCTGGCGAAAATGCTGCTCCTACAGTAGCAAATGCACTCCCACTCGAAGCAATTCCTGTTGGTTTTACAGTACATAACATTGAACTTACACTTGGTCGTGGTGGACAGCTTGTTCGCTCAGCAGGTGCAGGTGCTCTCGTAGCAGCAAAAGAAGGCGAATATGTAACAATCAGATTGCCTTCAGGCGAACTTCGCCGTGTACTCGGAAAGTGTTATGCAACAATCGGTATTGTTGGTAACGAAGACCGCATGAATACTAAATTAGGAAAAGCCGGTCGCAACAGATGGCGTGGTATCCGCCCAACTGTTCGTGGTATGGCTATGAACCCTGTTGACCATCCTCTTGGTGGTGGTGAAGGTGCTGGAAAAGGACATCAGCCAGTTACTCCTTGGGGACAGCCTTGTCGTGGTTACAAGACTCGCAACAAGAGAAAGACTTCTGATCGCTTTATCATCAGCCGTCGTAAGAAGTAGGGTAGGAGTTAATCGTGTCAAGATCAGTTAAAAAAGGACCTTTCGTAGAAAAATCACTCTACAAAAAGGTTTCAGAAATGAACAAAGCATCAGCAGCTGATAAGAAAATGATTAAAACTTATTCTCGCTGTTCGACAATTATTCCTGAAATGGTTGGAAATACTATTTCAGTTCACAACGGCAAATCATGGATTCCTGTATACGTTACAGAAAACTTAGTAGGCCACAAGCTTGGTGAGTTTGCTGCAACAAGAACATTCAAGGGACATGGTGGCGATAAAGCCGCTAAGAAATAAGAGGAGTGGTAGATAATGAAAGTAGAAAAAGGTTATGTTGCCACAACTAAATTCCTTATTGCATCACCTACAAAGGTTCGTCCTGTAGCTAATGTAATCAAGCAGAAGTCTTGTTCTGAAGCTTTGGCAATTCTTAATGTAATGCCACAGAAGGGAGCTGTTTTGATCAGCGGTACATTAAAGTCTGCTGTAGCAAATGCTCTTAATAAGAACAATAAGCTCGATGAAGATATGCTCTACGTAAAGGAAATTCGTATTGACGAAGGTCCAAGACTTAAGAGAGTGTGGTTCCGTGGTCGCGGACGTGCTGATCAGCTCTTGAAACGTATGTGTCATATTACTGTTGTAGTTGACGAAAAGGCGGGAAAATAATGGGTCAGAAAGTTAATCCTATCGGTTTACGCCTTGGTGTAAACAAAACATGGCAGTCACGTTGGTATGCAGATTCTCGCGAATATGCAGATTTGTTCCTTGAAGATATGAAGATCCGTAAGCTCGTTTCTTCACTTCCAGAATGCAAGAACGCTGACATTGCTGAAATTGAAATCGTACGTCACCCACAGCGTGTTACTATTGTAATTCATACAGCACGCCCAGGTGTTATTATTGGTGTTAAAGGTGCTACAATCGAAAAGATCAGCACTGATATCCAGAAGCAGTTGACAAAGAAAGTTCAGATCAAGATTAAGGAAATTAAGCGTGCTGAACTCAACGCTTCACTTATCGCACAGAACATTGGTCGCCAGCTTCAGGGTCGCGGTTCTTTCCGCAAGGCTCTCAAGCAGTCTACAGCAAGCGCTATGAAGGGCGGAGCACAGGGTATTAAGATCCGTATCTCTGGTCGTCTCGGCGGTGCAGACATGACTCGTTCAGAAGAAATGAAGGAAGGACGCGTTCCACTTCACACTCTTCGTGCAGATATCGATTATGGAACTTATGAAGCTCTTACTACTTATGGTAAAATCGGTATCAAGGTTTGGGTATATAACGGAATGAACTACGGCCGTGAAGCAATCGAAGAAGCTCCAGAAGCTCCAAGAAAGCCACGTCGCGATCGTTCTAATGACCGTAAGGGTGCTCGTGCTCCTAAAAATGATGGAGGAAAAGTAGAAAATGCTTAGTCCAAAAAGAGTTGCACACCGTAAGGTTCAGCGTGGTCGCCCAACTGGAAACGCTACACGCATTAATCATGTTGATTTCGGTGAAGTTGCTCTCGTAGCAATGGAACCAGTTTGGTTAAATGCAAAGCACATTGAAGCAGCTCGTGTTGCTATCAATCGTTGTATTAACCGTCAGGGCCAGGTTTGGACACGCGTGTTCCCAGACAAGCCGGTATCTAAGAAACCTGCTGATACTCGTATGGGTAAAGGTAAGGGAGCTCCAGATTTCTGGGCAGCTGTTATTAAACCAGGTATGATTTTGTTTGAAGTTGGCGGAGTAGACAAGAAACTTGCTGAAAAAGCTGTTACACTTGCTGCAAGCAAACTTCCAATTAAAACTAAAGTGGCATTCCGCCCAACAGTAGAGTAGGAGTAAGAAAATGGCTAAAGACAAGAAAAACGACTTTAAGAATCTTTCTTATGACGAAATGGTTGCAAAGCGTAATGAACTTAAGAAAAGTTACATGGATCTTCGCTTTCAGGCAGTAATGAGCCATGTAGAAAATCCAATGCAGAAGCGTACAATGCGTCGCGATATCGCACGTTTGAATACACTTATTCATCAGCAGGACCTTGCAAAGTTCAGAGCCGCTGCTGCTGAAGCAATCGCTGCAAAAAACTAGGAGCTGACCCGTGGAAGAACAGAAAGTACAGTCAAAGGCTGCTAAACGTTCATTCGTAGGTATCGTCACTAGCGACAAGATGGACAAGACTATCGTTGTTTCTATTGATACAAAAAAGATGGATCGCCTTTACAAGAAGTACGTTACACGTACAAAGAAGTGTAAGGCTCACGATGAAAAGAACGAAGCACATGAAGGTGACACAGTTCGCATCGTTGAATGTAGTCCAATCAGCAAAGACAAGTGCTGGCGTCTCGATTCTGTAATCGAGAGAGCAAAATAAGCGAAGGAGACAGAAATGGTACAGATGCAGTCAAATCTGGTTGTTGCTGATAACTCCGGAGCTAAATTGGTTCAGTGCATTAAGGTCTTGGGTGGTTCACACCGCCGTTATGCAGGTATTGGTGACATTATTGTGGTAGCTGTTAAGGAAGCAATTCCAACATCTACAATCAAAGAAGGTTCAGTACAGAAGGCAGTAGTCGTTCGCGTTGCAAAAGAATACCGCCGCCCAGATGGAACTTATATCCGCTTTGATGATAACGCATGTGTTATTGTTGATGCAGAAAAGAATCCAAAGGGAAAACGTATTTTTGGACCAGTAGCTCGTGAGCTTCGTGATATGGACTATATGAAGATCATTTCACTTGCTCCGGAAGTACTTTAAGGAGTTGTCAGAATGCAGCAGAAATATAAGATCCGCAAGGATGACAACGTAGAAATCATTGCTGGAAAAGACAAGGGCAAGCGCGGAACAATCGTTCGTGTATTCGAAAAGAATGGCAAGGGACGTGTAATTGTTTCAGGTTGCAACATTGTTAAAAAGGCAATGAAAAGAAGATCACAGCAGGATGCAGGCGGAATCGCTGAAATTGAAGCTCCTCTTGATATATCAAATGTAGCAATCGTATGTAAAAAGTGCGGTGCTACAAGAATAGCTTACAAGCTTGACGGTGACAAGAAAGTTCGTGTTTGCCGCAAGTGTGGAGAAAAACTGTAATGGAAAATTACGTACCACGGCTTAAGAAAGTCTATAAGGAAACAATCGCACCAGAGCTCTTCAAGGAACTTGGTTACTCTTCTGTAATGCAGATTCCAGCAATCAAAAAGATTGTAGTGAGCATGGGTGTTGGCGAAGCTCTCACGAATAAGAAACTTCTTGATGCTGCAGTTACAGCTCTCACTCAGATTACCGGTCAGAAGGCTGTTAAAACAAGAGCAAAGAAAAGTATTGCAAACTTCAAACTTCGTGAAGGCAATGAAGTAGGTGCTATGGTTACACTTCGTGGAAACATCATGTATGAATTCCTCGATCGTCTTATCAACGTAGCACTTCCTCGTGTTAAGGATTTCCGCGGTATCAAGGCAACTGGCTTTGATGGACACGGAAATTTCTCTCTTGGTATTACAGAACAGATTATCTTCCCGGAAATCGACTTTGATAAAATTGTTAAGATTGCCGGTATGAACATCAGTATTGTAACTAGTGCAAGAACTGACAGTGAAGCTCGTGCTTTGCTCGACAAGTTCGGTATGCCGTTTAGAAAGTAAGGAATAGTTCATGGCTAAGAAATCAATGATTATCAAAGCAGAACGTACACCAAAATACAGCACACGTAAGTACAACCGCTGTAAGATTTGTGGACGTCCACATGGATATTTGCGTAAGTTCAAGATTTGTCGTATCTGCTTCCGCAAATTAGCTAGTGAAGGCCTCTTACCAGGCGTTACTAAATCATCTTGGTAGTGACAGGAGAATAAAATGGCAGCTTCAGACCCAATAGCAGACATGCTCGCAAAAGTCCAGAATGCGGCAAAAGCCGGTCATGAAAAAGTAGATGTACCTACTTCTAAGATGAAACTGGAAATTGTGAAGATCCTCAAAACAGAAGGATTTATTAAGAACTTTAAGAAGATTCAGGATGACAATGGTCATACAATCATCCGCATTTTCTTGAAGTATGACGATGCAAACAAGGCAGTTATCCATGGTATGAAAAAGATTTCAACACCAGGTCGCCGTGTTTACTCAGGATACAAGGATTTACCACGTATTCATAACGGATATGGTACTTTGATTGTTTCAACATCATGTGGTGTTACAACTGGCAAGAAGGCATCTGAAAAGATGGTTGGCGGCGAGTTGATTTGTACAGTATGGTAATAGGAGGAAGAAATGGCATCTAAGATCGGAAAACTTCCTGTAGCTATTCCAGCTGGTGTAACTGTAACAGTTGCTCCTAATTTGGTTACTGTAAAAGGACCAAAGGGTGAACTTAAGCAGGATGTAAACAATTTGGTAACTGTTGAAGTTAAGGGTGCAGAAGTAACCGTTACTCCAGCAAATGTATCAAAGGGAGAAATGAAGGCAGCTAGCGCAGCTCACGGTTTGTACCGCAACCTTATTTTCAATATGATTAAGGGTGTAAGCGTAGGCTACTCAAAATCTTTGGTTATCACTGGTGTTGGTTACCGCGCAGAAGTTCAGGGTAAGCACCTTGTAATGAATCTTGGTTATTCATCAGAATTCATCGCAATCATCCCTGAAGGACTTACTGTAACAGTAGACAAGGATGGAAAGATCACTATCTCTGGTATTAGCAAGCAGCAGGTTGGTGAATTCAGCTCACAGATTCGTAAATTGCGTGCTCCAGAACCTTACAAGGGAAAGGGTATTCGCTATGACAACGAAGTTATCAGACGCAAAGTCGGAAAGACTGGTGTAAAATAAGGTGAATTGATATGTTCAAGAAACTTAGTGATAAAAATAGAAAGCGCTTGCATAGAAAGATTCATATTCGTAAGTCAGTTTACGGAACAGCTGAACGTCCACGCTTGACTGTATTCAAGAGTGGTAAAAACCTCTATGCACAGGTAATTGATGATGATGAAGGCAAGACTCTTGCTTCCATCTCAACTCTCGAAAAGGATTTTGCTGCACTCAAGGCTAATATCGACAGTGCAACAAAACTTGGTGAAGCATTGGGTTCACGCCTTAAGGAAAAGAATATTACTAAAGTAGTATTTGACCGTAACGGTTACCTTTACCACGGTGTTGTTAAGGCCCTTGCAGACGCTACCCGCAGTGCCGGGATTGTATTCTAGGAGAGGCTATGGAACACCAGAAGAATTTTGATAGAAAGCCTGCTGAAGAATTCGTAGAAAAGCTTGTAAAGCTTAACCGTACAGCTAAAACTGTAAAAGGTGGACGCAGAATGTCTTTCTCTGCACTTACTGTAGTAGGTGACAGAAAGGGACGCATCGGTTACGGATTTGGTAAGGCTAATGATGTTACTGAAGCAATCAGAAAGAGTCTTGAAAAAGCAAGAGAAAGTCTTGTTAAGCTTCCAATGAAGAACGGAACAATTCCACATGACATCATTGGTAAGTATAAGAGCTCAGAAGTATTGCTCAAACCTGCTTGTCCTGGTACTGGTATCATTGCAGGTGGTCCTGTTCGTGCTGTACTTGATGCAGCAGGAATCACAGATGTAATTTCTAAGTCACAGGGTTCACGCACATCTGTAAACGTTGTTCGTGCAACATTCGACGCTGTAAGCAAACTTATGGATGCTCGCACAGTGGCTCAGAATCGTGGTAAGACACTCAAGGATATGTGGGGTTAATCATGGCAAAAGTACGTATTACACTCACAAGAAGCGTTATCGGACAGAAACCAGAAAAGAAGGCAACTGTTCGTAGCCTTGGTCTTAAGAAGATTAACTCAAGTGTTGAAGTAGAAGCTAACGATGCTATTAATGGTAAAATCAGAAGCGTTTCTCACTTGGTTAAAGTAGAGGAGATCTAATAATGTCAGACTTTACTTTAAATGCCCCACAGGGTGCAAATAGAAAGCCAAAGCGTGTTGGTCGTGGTTCTTCATCAGGACTCGGTTCAACAGCTGGTAAAGGTAACAAGGGTCAGCAGTCACGCTCTGGTAAGCCAGGTCCATATGTTGGATTCGAAGGCGGACAGATGCCTTTGTATCGTCGTATCGCTCAGCGTGGTTTCTCAAACTATCCTTTCAAGAAAGAATATGTTTGCTTTAACCTTGTTGAACTTGAAGCAAAGTTCGCTGACGGTGAAACAGTAAATCGTGAAACTTTGAAAGCAAAGGGTATGATTGGCAAAGTTGTTGAAGGAATTAAGGTTCTCGGAAACGGCGATGTTACAAAAAAACTCACTATTGAAGTTGATAAGATTTCTGCTTCTGCAAAGGCTAAGATTGAAAAAGCTGGTGGATCTGTAAAGATTCTTTCTGCAGAAGAAAAATAAAAAATCGTTGGAGTGACTAAATGGCAAACAATGCAATTGTAAATATGTTCAAAGTAAAAGAAATCCGCATGCGCGTTCTCTTTACATTGTTCATTCTTGCTATCTTCCGCTTGGGTAGTGTTATTACAATCCCAGGCATCAATGCCACATTGCTTCTTGATTATTTCAAAAAATCAGCAAGCAGTGCAGAAAGTGCGTTTGCCAGTTACATGGACTTTTTCGCGGGTGGAGCTTTTGAAAAATTCTCTGTATTCATGCTTGGTGTTATGCCATACATTTCTACACAGATTATTCTTCAGCTCGCCCTCGTTATTTTCCCTGGTCTTAAGAGAATTGCTCAGGAAGACGGTGGTCAGCAGAGAGTACAGACATGGACTCGTGTAGGTACTATTTTTGTATGTATCATTCAGTCTCTGGCAATTACTGTTTATGCAGAAGGCATCAATCAGACTCAGCCGGGAACAATAGTGTTTGAGAATAAAGTCTATTTTAATCTTCTTGCTATCCTTACTGTAACAACAGGTTCTATGATTACAGTTTGGATTGGTAATCAGATTACTGCACATGGTATCGGTAATGGTATTTCAATGCTCATTTTTGCCGGTATTGTCGCACGTCTTCCAAGTGCTGTTTGGGAATTGGTAAAAAAAGTACAGAATGGCGAAATCAACGTTGTATTCGTTGTAGTAGCAATTTTTGTTTTCCTTGCAATTATCGGGCTTGTTGTTTTTGAACAGTCTGGTGAACGTAAGATTCCTGTACACTATGCAAAACGCGTTGTTGGACGCAAAATGTATGGTGGTCAGAGTACTTATATTCCATTTAAGATTAATCCATCTGGAGTAATCCCAATCATTTTTGCTTCGGCATTTTTGGCATTCCCGCTTCATATGGCTACAAGCCTTGCAACAAAAGCTACATGGCTTATGAAGGTTTCAGCAGCTTTGAATCCACTTGGTTTTTGGTATAATTTTATTCAGGTTTTGCTGATTGTGTTCTTTGCATATTTCTATACACAGGTAACATTAAATCCTGTTGAAATCTCAAAGAATATCCGTGAAAACGGTGGTTCTATTCCTGGAATCAGAACAGACAGAACTGAAGAATACCTTCAGAAGGTTTTGAACCGACTGATTCTTCCTGGATCTTTGTATCTTGCAGCAATTGCAATCATTCCTACAATTATGCAGCTTGCGTTTAACTTCCCTCCTTCAATTTCAATGTTGATGGGTGGTACTTCGCTGCTGATTCTTGTTGGTGTTGATATTGATACAATGTCACAGGTTGAAGCTCTTCTTAAGATGCATCACCATGATGGTCTTACAAAGAAGGGATTAAAATCACGCAATCTCTAGAAAAAATAGAAGATTCTGTGATCTAGGACTAGATTAAGTTAGTTAAAATAGGTATACTAGTGCACTACTATCTAAATTTTAGGTAGTAGTGTCATTGGATTGTAGTTCATAGCGAACTGCCATGATTCAATGAGTAGTTATATTTTCTAAGGGGACTTTTATGAAAGTACGAACCAGCGTAAAGCCCATCTGCGATAAGTGTAAGGTAATCAAGAGAAACGGTGTAGTCCGCATTATCTGTGAAAACCCAAAACACAAACAGAGACAGGGTTGAGGAGTAACTGATGGCACGTATTGCGGGAGTTGACCTCCCAAACAAACATGTCAACATTGCATTGACATACGTATATGGTATTGGCCGTTCATCAGCTAATAAAATTTGCGAAGAAACAAAAGTAAATCCAGATGCTCTTTTGAATGATCTTTCAGAAGACGATTTGAACAAGCTCCGCAAATACATCGATGAAAATCTTAAGACAGAAGGACGTCTTCGTTCAGAAATTGGTCTTAACATCAAGCGCCTTATGGATATTGGAAGCTATCGTGGACTTCGCCACAGAAAAGGATTGCCTTGCCGTGGTCAGCGCACACGTACCAATTCTCGTACACGCAAGGGTAAGAAGAAGACCGTTGCTAACAAGAAGAAGGCTTAAGAGGTAACATAAGATGGCAACCGTAAAAAAGAGAAAGGAAAAGAAGAGCGTTTTTGAAGGTAATGTTTATATTCAGGCTACTTTCAACAACACTATTGTTACAATCACAGATCTTAGAGGAAACGCAATTTCTTGGGCTTCTTCTGGTGGTCTTGGATTCCGCGGAGCAAAAAAATCAACTCCATTTGCAGCACAGACTGTAGCAGAAACAGCTGTTCAGCGTGCAGCAAGTTATGGTTTGCGTGAAGTACACGTATTTGTAAAAGGTCCAGGAATGGGTCGTGAAAATGCAATTCGCGTTCTTGGAACTTTGGGATTGAAGGTAAAGTCAATTTCTGATGTTACACCAATTCCACACAACGGATGTCGTCCACGCAAGACACGCCGCATGTAATAACGATAACCGGATATTTGAAAATTACCGGTTAATTATAAGTGCAACCTGGAATACTACGGTATTTTGGGAAAAAATAAGGAGTTCTGATGGCTCGCAAAAATCTGCTTAAAGGTTTCAAAAAACCAAAGGGAATCACTTTTGAACATGTAGAGGATAATCCGAATTACGGAAAATTCACTGCTTATCCATTTGAACCTGGATTTGGTACAACAGTTGGTAACACACTTCGTCGTGTACTTCTTTCATCTATTCAGGGATACGCAATTTCTTCTGTTCGCATTACATCATATGATGCTGACGGTGTTCCTCACGTAATTACTAGCGAATTCGAAACAATTCCAAATATTTCAGAAGATACATTGGAAGTTTTGAACAGCTTGAAACAGATTCGTTTGCGTCTGCCGCGGGATGTTGAACAGGAAACTATCCTTTGTGAATTTACTGGACCAGGCACTGTAAAGAGTGATGATCTTGAAAAAGAAGGTCAGGTTGAAATCATGACTAAGGGTGTAGAAATCTTCACTATGATGGAAGGTGCTCACCTTGAAATTGAATATCAGGTTGATCTTGGACGAGGTTATGTTCCTGCTGAAGTAAATGAACATTACATTGAAGTTGCTTGTACAATTGCAATGGACTGTATCTTTACACCTGTACCTAAGGTTAAATATTCTATTGAACCTTGCCGCGTTGGACAGCGTAACGATTATGATAAATTGATTCTTGAGATTTGGACAGACGGTTCAATCACTCCAGAAGATGCGCTTGCTGAAGCTGCAAAGATTGCTAAAGATTATTTTGCAATTTTTGTTAACTTTAATGAAAGTGAATATTCTAGTGGTGAAGAATTGGAAGAAGGTGATGAACAGATCCGTAAATTGCTTAATACTTCCGTAGAAGAACTTGAGCTTTCTGTACGCAGTTCAAACTGCCTTAAGAATGCAGGTATTAAAACAATCGGTGAATTAACTAAGAAGACAGAAGATGAACTTTCTAAGACACGTAACTTCGGAAAGAAGAGTCTTGAAGAAATTAAGGCAAAGCTCGAAGAACACGGACTTACTCTTGGTATGACTGATTACAGCCATGTAAAAGATGTTGACTTGGTTAATAGACATAAGGAAGAAAACGAATGAACCACATGAATGGATTTAATCCGCTTTCGCGTACAACAGCCCATCGTCGTGCAATGTCACGCAACATGGTAACTTCTCTCTTTAGATATGAACGTATCACAACAACAGAAGCTAAAGCAAAAGAAGTACGCAAAGCTGCAGAAAAGTTGATTACACGCGCAAAAGTAGATTCTGTACACAACAGAAGAATTGCTGCAAAGTTTATTGCTGATGAAAAGATCTTGAACAAATTGTTCACAGAAATTGGCCCTCGCATGAAGGATCGCAATGGTGGATACACTCGTATTCTCAAGATGGGATTCCGCCAGGGTGACGCAGCTAATACTGTAATCTTTGAATTGGTAGACTATAAGTTGCCTGAAGCATCTGAAGAAAAGGCTGCAAAAGCTGAAGCATAAGGAGTAGATCATGTCTAAAGCACATCGCGGAACTGGTATCCGTAAAGAATCTAACCATGGTCGTGGAACTTGTGGAATCTGTGGAAAAGAACAGATCAAGACTCTCTATGATCAGGATGTAGATGGAAAGAAAGTAAAGATTTGCAAATTCTGTAAAGCTGCTCTTAAGAACAAGGCACAGAAGGAAGCAAGACTTGCTAAAAAAGCTGCTGCAACTGAAGCACCTGCTGCTGAAGCTGAAGCACCTGCAGAAGCATAATTAAAATAACTGAATGCTTCGAAGCCGCTCTTAATTCAAGGGCGGCTGTATTTTTTTAAACAGATAATTTGATTTTACATGCTGAAGTTTTCACCAAGATAGATTTTTCGTGCATCAGGGGACTGAAGAATATCGTCTTTTGTTCCGTTTACAAGAATCTGCCCTGTAGAAATGATTATTGCTCTGTCTGTAATTTCAAGCGTATCACGAACGTTGTGGTCTGTGATGAGAATTCCAATATTCTTTTTGGAAAGATGTTTTATTACTTCTTTAATATCAGCAACTGCAATAGGATCAATCCCTGCAAAAGGTTCATCAAGAAGAAGAAATTTCGGTTCAATGGCAAGCGAACGTGCAATTTCAGTTCTGCGCCGCTCACCACCGGACAGAGTATATGCAGGCTGCTTTCTGATTTTTTCAATTGAAAACTCATCAATCAATTCTTCAAGCTGAAGTTTTTTTTCTTTAACTGTAAGATCTATTCTTGTTTCCAGAATTGCCCAGATATTTTCTTCTACAGTAAGTTTCTTAAAAACAGAAGGTTCCTGCGGAAGGTATGAGATTCCAAGTCGTGCCCTTTTGTACATAGGGAGCTTTGTGATGCATTCTTCATCTAAAAAAACATTGCCTGCAGTTGGTCTGTAAAATCCAACAATCATGTAGAAAGTTGTAGTTTTTCCGGCTCCATTTGGACCTAGAAGCCCGACAATTTCACCGGTGTGCATTGAAAAATCAATTCCCTTAACAACCTGTTTTCTGCCGAAAGATTTATACAGTGAAGAGACTCTCAGAATGTTTTGTTCAACATTTATTTCATCAGTTGTGTTCATCTGGTTGCTCATTGTCAGTCTCCTTTTTTTCAGTTGTTACAGAGCCTTTAACTCTTCCAGAAAGTGTAATTTCTTGAGTTTCCATATCAAGCGTAATTGACTGTGCTTTAAAAGTGTCTGTGTTTTGAATTATCTGCGGATTTCCGTTCATTGTGAGCCGCTGTTCTTTTTTGTAATAAACTGCATAGGCGCATGAGCAGACGTTGTCTTTTTGTTTCAGTTCGATTTCAATCTGCATGACGGCAGTTTCAAGCTCCTGATTGTATTCAATCACTTCTGCTTTTGCGTGAACATCATTTTCTGTATCTGTCAGCTCAACTTTGTTTTCAAGAATTGCAATTTTTGTCTGCCGGTCATATGAAAGATTTTCAGCTTTGAATGAAATTTGAGATTCTTTATTTACACCATTTACGTTTCCTGATGCTTTTATAAATCTGAAATCTTTTCCTGAAAGTTCAATGTAGTCTGCAAAAATTTCCATTGTCTCTGTGATTACTTTTGCATTTCCTTTTAGAACTGTTGTGTTATTTTTATTGCCTGCAGTTCCGCTCATTTTATCAGCATTGAAAGAAATTTTTTCTGCGAAAGAGAATTCTGCGACAAGAATGAGGATTGTAAAAATCAGTAAAAATCTTTTTATAAAAAATTTATTCATCTGTAGTTAGCGTTCCCTGAACTGCACTATCAAAGGTGTACATGTTGCTTATACTGCTTGCTGAAAATCCCTGCCCTTGAATTTCGCAGTCATCCTGCTGAATAAAAACTGTATCCGTTTTTCCCGAAGAAAGCTGTCTGCTGTTTTCATCATATTTTAATGAATCTGCAGAAAGAGAAAAATTCTGATCATGATTTTTAATTTTTATATTTGAAAACATTTTGTAAATTTTATTTTTTGAATCGATTTCAATCAGTGAACAGGAGCCTTCTGTTAAAAGGTTTCCTTCTTTTGTCCAGGTTGTAAAAACTGCATCTTTGGCATATGAGGAATTATCATCTTTGTATTGCTCAAGCTTTGAAGCGGAAAAAGCAGTTTCCTTAATTTTGTTGTTGTAGTGTGTGTATTTCGGATTTTTAAATTCAAGCTCAGGGACTGTGGATGTACTGTTTTTTGAATTGTTGTATTTCAGTGAGCAGGAGCAAAGAGAAAATAAAATAATTACTGAAATGAAATTAGTTTTGCTCATTTTTTTTATAATGTTTCCTGAATGTGAAGCTTCCCCGGCATTGGAAAAAATCTTGCGATGATAAAAATTATTAGTGAAGAAATGAAGAGAAAGAGAATTACAAAAATTGCACGCTCATCATCTGAAATTTTCTTTCCGAATAAACTCATAATTTCTGGAGCAAACACATAACCTAAAATTGAACAGAAGAACGGAATGAAAAGAGAAATAAAAGCCTGAATTGCCTGTGTAAGTTTTGAAACTGAAACAATTACAGTCATTCCTGTTTTTAATTCATAGCCTTTTGGATTTGAAACTTCAAAGACAGTATGCTTTTTATTGCATCCGGCTGTACAGGTTGAACATTCGTCCTTTGAGCAGTCTGCGGCAAGAATTTTATTTTCTGTTGAAACGATAAAAGCTTTTTTAGTCATTTAATCCTCCCTGCTCAAGTTCATTGAGTTTACGGCTGCATTCTTCTACACCAGCTTTGTTGTTCAGTTCTATATACGTATCTCTTAAATTATAAATTGCATCATAATAATTCGGGCTGAGAAAAACTGCATGTTCAAAAAACTCTGCCGCATCATCAAAGCTTGAAACTGAAAAATAAACAACACCTGCCATATTCCAGAAATGAGGATTCATGCTGTTAATTTCAAGTCCGCTGATTGCGTAATTTAAAGCAGTTTCATTATTACCGGTTGCATAGTGAAGGTTTGCAAGACATTCAATAATTTCTTCATCTTCTGGATTCAGACGGTATGCATATTCCATCGTATTGATTGCACTGTTGATATCACCAGCGTCACGATATGTTATTGCAAGATTGAAATAGAGAAGAGTATTACTTTTTTCAACGGTAATTGCTCTTTTAAGACAGGCAATTGCTTCCTGATATTCACCGTTTTGAGCAAAGACGATTGCTTGATTGTTTAGGCTTTTGCTGTTTTCCTGCATCAAGCATTCTCCTTAAAATCTGATGGAATCATTTTTTTGAAAAGGCTGCAGATTAATTCACTTTCATTTTTGTTTGAATTAAAAAGTTTCATGATTCTTTCACAGCTTTCATTTATATATTTTATCCCTTCTTTTTTTGCTTTTAAAATTGAATCATTCTCATTTAAAAGTGAAATTGCTTTTTCAACAGCGGGACTTTCAATTCCTTCTTTTGAAGCCTGTACAAAATATTCCTGGAGCTGTTTTATTTTCTGAGGATTGTTTTTATTTTCTGCAGCAAAGATTAAAGTGATGAGGGATTTTTTTCCTTCAACAATATCATCACCTCGTTTTTTTCCGGGATTGCCTGAAGTAAGATTGATTACGTCATCGATGATTTGAAATCCTGCACCGATATCGCTTGCAATCTCTCCGCATTTTGCAACTGTTTCTTCATCTGCATTTGCGGCAAGACATCCGATTTTTGCAGCCAGGCTTGCGAGAGTTCCGGTTTTATTTTTTACCATTGCAATGTATTCTTCAGGGAGCGGAAATTTATCATTATCCTTGTGCCATGCGATGTCCATTGCCTGTCCAAGATGAAGTCTTCTTAATTCTTCAAGATAAATTTCATAAAGTCTGATTTTCAATTCATCACTGCAGTTTAAAGATTTAATACATGTTCCTGCGTGAAAATACAGCCAGCTTCCTGCATTAATTGCGACATCTGTTCCGTAAGTTAAATATGCTGCAGGTTGACCGCGGCGGCTCTCTGATGAATCTTCAATGTCGTCATGAATGAGGCTTGCTGTGTGAACGAATTCAACGAGTGGTGCAAGAGAAAGTGCAAGTTCGGTTGCTTCATCTTTTTTTTCACAGGAACTTGCAGCTTGTGCGCAGAGAACTAAAAACAAAGGACGCCATCTTTTTCCGCCTAAATCAACAAGAGATCTTGTAGGTTCAAGAAGAGGAGTGAGGTGTGATGCTTTTACAGATTCAGGAAGAAGACCAAAAGAATTTTTCTGCCAGGATGCATCAGATTTTTTTGGAAGAGACTTTTGAATTCTGTCTTCAATTTTTGCTAAAAGTTCTGAGTAGTAATCATTCATGATTTAATTTTACCTCATTTACGCTATAGTGTCATGCTTATGATCAGCGGCATTGTTATGATTGAAAAGAGAGTTGATAACGCAACGAATGCTCCCGCGACTTTTGTGTTCCTGTTAAACATTGCTGCGAACATTGTTGTATTTGCAGCTCCAGGTGCGGACGCAGAAATTATAACTACCGTTGAAACAAAAGGATTTACGTTTAAAAGTTTTAGAATGAAAAGTGCAATTAAAGGACAGATTATCAGACGAAATAAAATTGCAATGCAGAAAGAAAAATCTTTTAAAATTTCAGGAGAAGAAATTTTTGAAAGATAAAAGCCGATTACAATCATTGGAAGCGGTGTGTTTAATGCTGCAAGATGATTTACCGGTGAAAGAAGTACAGGCGGAAGTTTTACAGGGGAAACAAAAAAAATCAGCCCGATTAAAACTCCGAGTATTCCAGGATTTAAAATTATTTTTTTAGCAGATAGATTTTTTGTTTCTCCGCTCATAAGAACAAGACCGTATGTCCACGTAAGAAGATTGAAAACGCAGATGAATGATGCTCCAAGAAAAACTCCTTCAGAGCCAAGAATTGCATTTTGAAGTGGAAGTGCCATATATCCGCAGTTAGAAAAAACAGTTCCGTATTGAAGAACGATTTTCTTATCAACATCTTTTGAGCGAATTACAGAATGAGCAATAATTATATTTATAAAATGAATTCCAAATGCAAGCAGTGCACATTGAATCAGTTTGTGCAGCATTGAACTGTCAAACTCTCTGTGAAAACTTGCAATGATTACGCACGGTGTTACAAGATAAAGAATAAATCCTGTGAGGCTTTTTATACTTTCATCGGTAAAAACTTTTTTCTTTGCACAGATAAAACCTGTTGCAATCAAAATAAATAAAATTCCAACTTGTGAAGAAACGGAAATAAGATTGTTAAGCATGATTAACGAGTATACAACATTTTATGCTTTTATTGTATAATCGTGCAGTATGGAAAAGATTGAAAGCGCTCTTTATTTGATTCCTGTTACGCTTGGAGAAACATCTTATGAACGAGCACTCCCTGAATACAACCGGTCAATAATCCGCGGAATTAAAAATTTCATCGTAGAAAATAAACGCTCTGCTATAAGATTTTTAAAACTTGCAGATAAAGATATTGATATTGATTCTTTGTCTTTTGTTGAACTTAATGAGCATACTGAATTAAAGAATATTGCGCATCATCTGGATCCTCTTATTAAACAGAAGCTGCCGATGGGTGTAATCAGTGAGGCGGGATGTCCTGCAGTTGCTGATCCTGGTGCGGCTGTTGTTGAAATTGCGCAGAAGAAAAATTTAAAAGTAATTCCTTTAGTTGGTCCTTCATCAATGATTATGGCTGTGATGTGCAGCGGATTCAACGGGCAGTCTTTTGCTTTTAACGGTTATCTTCCTGTTAAACCGAATGAACGTGCGGGTAAACTTCGTCAGCTTGAAAACAGGGCACAGAATGAAAAACAGACGCAGCTTTTTATAGAAGCTCCTTACAGGAATTTAAAAATGATGGAAACGATTTTGTCTGTCTGCAGAAAAGATACTCTTGTCTGTGTTGCAGCAGGGCTTACAACTGAGCAGGAATATGTTCATACTCACACTGTTGCAGAATGGAAGGAAATACAAGAAATTCCGATTAATAAAGTTCCTGCAATTTTTTTAATTTACAGATAATCCGGGAAAAATATGAAAACACTTGTTTTAATGGGAATGAAGCACTGCGGAAAATCAACTCTGGCGAGACTTGTTGCAGAAAAAAATAAGCTGAAGTTTTTTGACACAGATGATGTGATGCGCGATATGACCGGGAAGTCTCCCAGGGAAATAATGAGCGAAGGTGGTGCAGAAAGTTTTTATGCTGCAGAAAAAAATGCCTGTCAAAAAGTTGTTGATGAGATAAATGCTTTAAGTGATAAATGTGCAGTTGTTGCAACAGGCGGTGGAATCTGTAACAATAAAGAAGCTGTTGAACTTTTGAAAACTGCAGGTGTTCTTGTATATTTGAATGTCAAAAAAAATGTTGTTACTCATCGTGTAGTACGAGAAATTAAAGTTGGAAAAGACGGGTCGCTGAGCAACATGCCGGCATATATCGCTAAGAAAAATCCACGCACAATAAAAGAAGCAAGAAAAATTTTTTCTGATTTTTTTGATGAAAGAAGTAAGATTTATAAAGAGATTTCAAATGTTACTGTGAATGCTTCGTATTCTAAAAAGAAAAATGCAGCAATCCTTTCTGAACTGCTGCATTCATAAATTTATATATAATTTTATTTAGTTACAGCCGCAGCTTCCGCCACAACCACCGCAGCCTTCTTCTCCGCAGTCATCACCGCAGCCGCCACAACCTCCGCATCCACCGCCACAACATCCTGAAGGAGGATTGAGTTCTTCTTCAGTTGCGTCACGTACTTCTGCAAGTTCAACATCAAAGTGAAGTCTTACACCTGCAAGCTCATGGTTTCCGTCAACAGTAATTTTGTCATCAGTAATTTTTGTAACGCGAACAATGAGAGGTCCCATTGCTGTCATTGCCTGAAATGCCATTCCAATTTCAATCGGATTTTCTGTTTCAAAATTCTTGCGGTCAACTTCAGTTACAAAACTTTTATCGTATTCACCGTAGCCGTCTTTTGCTTCAAGAACTGCTGTGAATTTATCTCCGACTTCTTTCCCAAAAATCTGTTCTTCAAGCTTTGGAAGAATAGCCTGTTTTCCCATTACGAATCCAAGCGGATTATCTTCTCTTGATTTGTCGATTACCTGACCTTCATCATCTGTAAGAGTGTAGTGAATTGCTACGTACTTGTTATTCTTTGCTTTCATTATTATCCTCGTCCTGAACTACTTCTGAAATTTCAGGGCATGTTTCTTTAAGGAAACGTTCGATTCCCATTTTAAGAGTCATTGTTGCCATTGGGCATGAACCGCATGCTCCGGTGAGCTTAAGATGAACTCTGTTTTCTTCATCGATGTTTATGAATTCCATGTCGCCGCCATCTGCATTAAGCTGCGGACGAAAAGCTTCAAGTGTTTCTTTTACTTTTGTAATTGTTTCTTCACTTAACATTTTTTTCTCCATGTTTATTTTTGAGGCTGCCTCTACATTTTAGAGTATGCTTTAATCTTTGTCCATTGATGCAAGTTTACTTTTAAGTTCAAAGATTCTTGTGTGTATGTAATGGTCTGTACAGAATTTTTCTGCAACGCCAAGAGGTTTGTTGTCTTCATCGATAATTGGCATAGTTTCAATGTCGAAGTCGTTGAATTTTTTATAAACTTCAGGAAGCGTTTCCTGTGCTGTACAGGTTGTCTTTGGAATGTCCATAACGTCGCTTGCCAAAAGTCCCTCTGCAAAATCACCAAGCATGAGAATTTCTTTCAGATGCTCAAGACGAATTATGCCGATGAGTTTTCCGTCAGAAGATGATGCAACTGAAAAAGACTGATTGTGATGCTTTTCAAAATTTAAAAGTACTTTCTCAAGTGTGTCTGTGTCTTTGATGATTGCATTGCTTTCACAAGAACAGATTTTTTCTGTTCCCCAGGTAACGTCAGCAATTTTTGTCTGCTTAAGAATATCTTCTTCTGTAATATCAAGTCCGACTTCACCAGCTTTGATTACACCGTGTCTTACGCATACCGGTCCCAAAAGCTGAACAATAAAAGTTGTGGCAGTTATGATGAGAATTATCTGCGGTCCGATTGAATCTGCAAAATCGTTGCTTGCGGCAATACTCAAACCGATTGCAACACCAGCCTGACTTAAAAGACACCATGGAAGATATTTTCTTACTGTTGCAGGAGCTTTTGTAATTCTTGCACCTAATCTTGCACCGATAGTTTTTCCTGTTGTTCTTCCGATAACATAAGTAATTGCAAGAATTGCGAGTACAGGCTTTACAACCCAGATGTTTAATTTTGCACCGACAAGTACAAAGAAAAGTACATAAATCGGCGGAGTAAATTTTTCTACAAAAGAGAATACGCTTCTTGTTTTTGCCGGTGAAAAGTTTGCGAGAAAAAATCCAATCGACATAGCGGCAAGAATGTTATCAAGATGCAGGAGTTCACAGCTTCCTGTTGCAAGAAATAAACCGCCTAATGCAAAGCTTAAAACTCTTCCTTCATCGTTCATAAGATTTTTGATTACAAAAGAAATCAGAAATCCAAAGATGCTTCCAAGAATTATTGAACCGAAAATGTCTTTTGCTATGCTGAGCATCTGAACTGCAAATGAAACAGTATGCCCTCCTAAAAGCGGGGAAACAAGAGTTGAAGCAACTGCATAAAGAATTAATGCGACTGCATCATCCATTGCAACAATCCCTAGAATCGTTGTAGTAAGAGGACCACGTGTTCTGTATTCTTTAAGAACATCAGTTGTTGCAGCCGGTGCTGTAGCAGAACAGATTGCGCCAAGAAGAAGTCCGTATGCAATTGAGATTTTAAAATCTCTTGTAAAAATATAAGAGACTGCAGTGATCAATCCGCCTACAATAAAAAAAGGTGTAATTGATTCACCGATAAGAATTCCCATAAACTGCTTTCCGTATTTTTTAATCACTTCGATTTTAAGTTCAGCACCGATGAGAAAGCCAATCAATGTTAAAGCGATTGTGTTAACCGGATTAAGAGCTGTAATTGTCTCAGGACGCATGATCTGGAATCCCGAAGAACCGATTAAAATTCCGATTACGATATATCCAACTACCTGAGGAATTTTAAGCTTCTGGAAAAGTCTTCCTCCAAAAGCACCAAAGAACATGATAATACCTATCAGTAAAACAAAACGTGCACCCTGTAAATTTGAAAAGTGCATCATATTAGGCAAAAAGTCTGCAAATGGATCATTCATGTGGCGTATTATACTGTTAATTGAATATTTCTTCTATAACATCGCCTGCACATTTGTTGTAATAAAGCCATCCATAAATTGCTGCTGCAGATGAAACCTTTCGTCCGTATTCTCTTGTTTCTGCGTATGGAAGGGTTTCAAGAAAAATGTCATATGGAAGATTATCTTTTTTAAATTGCTGTTTTGCTTCTTTGGCCCATTTTCTTACTCTTGAAATTCCGCCGTTGTAAGCAAAAAGTGCAAGTATTGTTGAGTCTTCACATCGTCTTCTTAATTCTTCAACATAATACGAGCCGAATTCAATGTTTGTAGCAGGAGATTGAATATCAAAATTTTTTATTTTTAATTTTTTAGCAATGTCGTTTGCTGTGTCCGGCATAAGCTGAGTAAGACCGATTGCGCCTGCATGACTTGAAATATTTGCATCAAAAAAACTTTCACTTCTTATAAGGCCGTAAAATAAATATGGATTCAATTCAACTTTTTTACAGCTTTCAGAAATTTCTTTTTTGTAAGGCTGAGGAAATGCAAGTTTAAAAAGTTTTTCTGAAGGTTCATCATCGCAATAGAAAATTCTTGAGGAAGCAATTCGTATACTCTGTACAAAAAATTTGCTGTCTGTCTTTCCGCATTCAAAAAGATATTCTGAAATTTTTGTAAGACATTCTGTGCTGATTTGATTTTTAAATTTCTGAAAATCTCTGTAGATATATTGAGGCAGATTAAAATCAATGTATCCAAGCAGAAGATTTTCTGCATCTTTATTTACTGCATACGTGTTGCTGATTTCAGTCTGACCAAGTTTGAAAATTTCGGTTTTAATTTTTTCATCATCAAGTTGAAGTTCTTTTGCTGCACTAAGACGGTAGTACAAATCTGTTCCGCTTGAAAGTGAAAGATTAAAATATTCGCTGCATTTTTTTTCAGCTTCTTTTGGTAAAAGTTTAATTAAATTTTCCTGAATCAGTCGTGCGGCAATATATGAGAATTTTGCAGAGGTTTCTTTTGTTGCAAATTTTTGTGCAAGAAGTGTCGCCTTATGATAGAGATTCCATTCTGACTGAGAAAGCAGAAGCATTGAAAGTGAATCAAAAAAATCATCGTAGTAGCTTTTGTCTTTAAAGGTTGAAGCGTAAATATTGAGCTCTTCAACACATTTTTCAAGATCTTTTTTTGAAAGCGCAGAAAGATAATACCAGAGAGCGTTGTCGTACTGTGAATCTTCTTTTGCATTTTTTGCTGCATTTAAAAAATATTCAGCGTTATCTGCAATTCTTCCAAGATAGAAATTAATATAGAATGAACATTCGTCATCGGATTTTTTCAGCAGCTCTTCAAGAAATGCTTTGTCATCATCTTTATTTTTTGCAGGTGAATATAAAAGGATTTTTCCTACATCGCTTAAAACCTGCGGACAGAAGGCTTTGCTTTCTTTTACTGTGTCTGCAATGCTTCTGACTTTTGTGTAATTTTTTGAATATACATTCGCACGCATTTTAAAAATTTTGCTTTCCGTTGAGTCATTTAATTCTGAAATTTCCTGATACAAATTGTAATGATCTGCAGAATACGCTCTCTTTGTGTTCCATTCAAAAGCTTCTTTTGTAAAGGAAGATTTTTTTGATGCAAGCAGAGATGAAAGTCTGTAATATGCAATTTTGTTTCTGCATGATTTATAATCAATTTTTTGTGTAAGTGAAATTATCTTTGAGTAATTCTGGTTTCCGTGAAGAATTGAGCAGGCAAGTTCCAGATTTTCTTCAGTCGGAAATTTTTTGTAGAGCTCAAGAACTTTTTTTTCATTCTGGGCCGGAGTTCCTTTTTGTGAAAGAATTTTAAAAGATTTTTCTGAAATAATCTGATTGGAAGATTTTTCTGCTTCCTTTAAAAAATCGATGGCTTTGGAAGGATCTTTTTCCTGCAAAGCCATGTAATATCCGGCTGAAGTGCCGTATTTTTTCTGCAGGGAGTCTTTTTGGGCGCATCCCGTACCTGCAACAAAAGATAAGATGACGATTGCAGCTGCAGTTATGCGCATAAAAACTCCTGTTTAATTATTTTATTCTGCTGGAATGTATATTGTTCTTCCTGAAATGATTTTATCAGGATTTTTAATTCCGTTGTATCGTGCAAGGAACTTATATCGCCATGGATTCTTGTAGTAAGCCTTGCAGATATCCCAGAGAGTGTCGCCCCATTTAATTTTGTAGTGTACATCAGGGATTTTTTCTGTAGAAGGAGCCGGCTTTTCTGGAACAACCTGGGCTGGAGTTTCTGCAACAACGATTGTATTTTCAACAGCAGGAACTTCTTCTTTTGGTTCTTCAACAGTTTCTTCAGTGAAGTCTGCTTCTTTTTCTTCAGAATCTTTGGCTTCTTCTATAACAGAAACAATTTCTTCTTTTTTAGTTTCAGCTTCTTTTGCTGATTTCTTAAATCCCTTGAAACCGAATCCTTTGAAAACAAAAAGAATTACAGCTGCAACACAAATAATTGCACAAAGAATGCAGATGCACATCGGAATAATTGTTTTTTTGTTTGATTCTTTTTCCGGGTAAGAATCATCATCATATAAATTACTGAACATATTTGTACTTGGCTGGAATGTAGGATCTTTTACAGGCTCTTCTTTTTCTGCAAACGGATCATCGTCATCATCGAGATTTGGGAAACTGTAATCGAAGCTGCTGTTTTCAGTTTCATTGTTTTCAGTTTTCTCAAGATCATCTCCAAAATCAGGAAGAGAAAAATCATCTTCTGAAGACTCAGTAACTGAATCTTCTACTGATTCTTCCGGCGCAAACGGGTCAGAAAGATCTCCTGCATCAGAATCCAGATCATCAAAATCAGGAAGTGGAGCTGAATCTGCTTCTGTGCTTTCTGTTGCATCGGCGGCGATGTTGTCCAATGTGTCCATATCTAAAGTTGTGCTGTCATCTGCAAAAGGATCATCTTCTTTTTCTTCAAATGCAGCATCGAAATTCAGAATTGGAGAATTAAAATCTTCTTCTGTATTTTCTGTTGCTTCAGTTTCTGTGTTTGTGTTTGTGTCAGAAATATCAGAATCCGTCACTGTATCTGAATTGTCTGTAAATTCATCATCAAAATCTGGTAAATCAGCAGTCAATTCTGAACCTTCAGCAGAAGGCTCTTCAGCAGGGGAGTCTGCAACAGTTTCTGTATCTTCATCCTGATTTTGTGTGAGACTTTCGTTTACATCGTCAAAGGCAAAATCTTCATCTTGTTTTGGAGCCAATTTTGTTTCCTCACCGTCTGTGTTTTCAGGGGAAAGTCCTTTTTCTTTTATGAGAGTCTTTGAAATCAGCGTAACCTGAATGTCGCTTTTTTTACCGGTTTCAGGATCACGAATTTCTGCAGAGAGTTCATTGTTCTCATCGATATTGATGTCCAGAAGTAAAGTTGGTTCACCATTCTGATGAGGTTTTAAATTCTTTATTTCAAGAGTATCGAGGTATTCTGCACCATCGAGAGTTCCCGTTTCTGTGCGGTAAACTTCTACCTGAACTTTTGTCTGGTTGTCCATTACTGTTGTAAGGTCCAGACTTTTTCTTTCAGGATTACCTTCTTGAATCAAAGGATAGAAACTTCCGTCTGCTAATTTGATTCCAATTGACTTCATACTTTCCCCATTACATTATCGGCAGGATCCGATTTAATTTTTAATTATTTTGCGTCGTATGCAATATCACAGATGTAGTCGAGTTCATTAACTGTTGTGTCGAATTTCTGTGCAACCTTGTAATAGCTGATTCTTACAGGACGTCCTTTTGCATCATTTTTGTAGATTTCTCTTGCAACAAGTTCGTTTGAAACATAGCTCTGGATTTCTGTAAGATTATCATCTGAATCGTATCTGTAAATTGTTTTTGTCGGGTTGATTACTGCATCTTCAACATTTTTAATTTCATAAATGCATTCAACTACAGAAAGTTTTCCGCTTTCTGTGTAAGTAAATTTTGTTGTGTATGCGATTGAACCGCTTGCTGTGTAATTTTTAATTGTTTCAGGATTTCCCGCTGCATTGTTTACTGTAATGTTACATGCAATCAGTTTTCCGTTCTGATCATAAATATTTTCTGTAATTTTTGAGCCTTCATTTTTGTAAATGTACTTCATGTTAAGGCTGCCTTTTGTTCCAAGGAAAGAAATTGATTTTAAAGAGCCGTCCTTGTTGTATTCATATTCTTCAGAAACAAATTCAGTTCCACCTGCAACGCTTGTAGAAATTGATTTAAGCTTTCCTGATGTGTTGTAAGAATATGTGAGCTTCTGGATTTCATTATTTTTTGCGTCTGAAGAAATAAATGCAATCAGTTTTCCGTTTTCAAATCCCTTTGATGTTTTTGCATCTATTGTCCTGAAGTATTCTCCGAATTTTGAAGTAACGCTGTAAGCTGTGATTGAGTGAGATTCTGCAGGTGTAACGATTTTTGGCTGTGCGTAAGCTGAGAATGCAACAACTGCTGCTGAGACTAAAGTTAAGATTTTTTTCATGGATTCCTCCTGTTGATTCTATGAAAATATTAGCAGTATAAATACAAAATGTACCGCTCCTATTATCCTATATTGTAAGACTTTTGTAAAATTGATTTTTTCAAAAATTGTATATATAGTTGATTTTATGTTTTCAATTCTTGCAAAAATTTTTATAAAAGACCATAAAAACTATTCAAATCCTGATGTGCGCAGAAAATACGGGATTCTTTCCGGCGGATTTGGAATCTTTTTGAACCTTGTGCTGTTTGCGCTGAAATTTATAATCGGAATTCTTACATCATCCCTTGCAGTAACAGCAGACGCTATGAATAACCTTTCTGATGCGGGATCTTCAATAATTACATGCATAGGTTTTATTCTTGCAGGGAAAAAAGCAGATAAAGACCATCCGTTCGGGCATGGACGCTATGAATATATTACAGGTCTGTTTGTTTCATTTTTAATCGTGCTGATGAGTTTTGAGCTTTTCAGAACAGGAATCGGTGCGGTGATGCATCCTGCAAAAATCAAAATGTCTTTGCTGGCAATTGCAATTCTTGGATTTTCAATTTTAGTCAAAGCTTACATGTACTTTTTTAATCATCGTGTTGCAAAAAAAATAAAATCTGCTGCAATGGAAGCAACTGCCGCAGACAGCCTTGGAGATACAGTTTCAACTCTTGTTGTACTTATTTCGGGACTTGTCAGCATCTTTAACCTTACAAAGCTCCCTGTTGATGGAATTGCCGGAATCATTGTTTCAATTTTTATTTTTAAAAGTGGAATTGAAGCGATGGGAGAAACAATCAAGCCGCTTTTGGGAACTCCTCCTGAAAAAGAATTTATTGAAGATGTAAAAAATACAGTTATGGCTCATAAGCTTGTTTCAGGAATTCATGATTTTGTTGCTCATGATTACGGGCTTGGAAGAAAGATGATTATTCTTCACGCAGAAGTTCCGGGTGATACTGATATTTTTAAAATCCATGATGAAATAGATTTGGTTGAGGCTGAGCTTGAGAAAAAATTCAACTGTACCGCGGTAATTCACATGGATCCTATAGATTTAAAATCTCCGGTTGTAAAAGAAATGAATCAGCTTCTTCATGAAACAGCAGAAAATATTTTCCACGGAATGACAGTTCACGATATTCGCGTTGTTCCTGGAGTTACGCACACAAATATTCTCTTTGATGCCGTTAAGCCTTATGAGTGTAAATTTACGGATGATGAAATACGTGAGAAGTTTTTTAATGCAGTTCAGGAAGTTCACAAAGATTATTACTGCGTTGTAAAAATTGACTGCCCGTATGTTTAAGAGTTTGATATGAATGAAAGAAAATTAATTGAGATTAAAAACTGCATACTCAAAAAGAATAATTCAATCTGCATGAATAGAGTGGATTTTGAATTTAAAACTGGTGAAGCTTATCTTATAACAGGACCAAACGGCGGCGGAAAAGCTGATTTTGTAAATGCCCTCGCAGGAAAAGTTGAAATTTCCGCAGAAAGAAAAGATTCTGTTTATGAATCTGTGCTGAAAGAAAAAGTTAGCATCGTTTCCCTTGAAGAAGCCGCTGCTTTGATTCAGGAAGAGCGGGACCGTGATGAAAGCGAATATATGGATAAACAGGACATCGGAAGAACAGGCCGTGCATATATTTGTGAGGTTCTAGGCGGCTCAAGCAGGAAAAATGCGCCTCTCCCCGAAATTGCGTCTCGTCTTGAAACACTGCCTGAGGTAAAACTTTGTGGTGTTGAAAAGATTCTTGACCGCGGACTTCATTTTATGAGTACGGGTGAAATAAGGCGTCTGCTTTTATGTCGTGCACTTTTAAGCGGTGCAAAGCTTTTGATTTTGAGTGACCCTTTTGCAGGTCTTGATAAAGAAAGCCGCAAGATTCTTCTGGATTTTTTTGACACAATTGTAAAAAGGCAGCTTTCTCAGGAGTCTGATTCAAGTTCTTTCCCGCGGATTATTCTTTGCATGGAGAGGTTTACAGAAATTCCAGTTAGCATAAATCGTGTCATTGAATTTAAAAAGAATGAAGTTTCCTTCTGCGGAACAAAAGATCAATATGCGGAACTTCTTGATAAGAGAATTGCTGAAAATGAAAAGAGCCGGCAGCAGAGAAAAGAGGATTTTCTTAATTCAATAGAAGAAATTCGCAGTGAAAGTAAAGTTCTTACAGACGGACTTGATGCAGCTTTTGGTGACGAAACTCTTGTAAAATTTGAAGATGTAAATGTCGGTTATGATGATCATAAGGTTCTTGTAAATTTGAACTGGGAAATAAAAAAGGGAGAGCATCATCTTGTTCGCGGTCCTAATGGTTCTGGAAAAACAACAATCATGGAGCTTATTACCGGTGACAATATGCAGGTTTTCCGTGAGAAAATTTACATTTTTGGAAAAAGGCGTGGAACAGGCGAAAGCATCTGGGATATAAAGAAAAAGCTTGGAATTGTAAGTTACCGGCTCCATGTTGAATACAGAATGGTCGGCGGAACTGAACTTGAAAATGTGATTATAAGCGGATTTAAGGACAGTATTGGGCTTTATGAAGTTCCTTCTGATTTTGAAAAAGCAATGGCAAGAGCGTGGCTAAAACTTGCAGGATTTGAAGGCCGTGAGCATGAAACTTTTGGTTCTTTAAGCTATGGAGAACAGCGTGCAATTTTAATTGTCCGTGCGGCAGTAAAAAGTCCTGCATTGCTTATTCTTGATGAGCCTTGTCACGGACTTGATCAGAATTTCCGCGAGAAAGTTCTGGATCTTCTTGAAACAGTTGCTTCTACAGGAACTACAACTTTGCTTCATGTAACGCATGATCCGACAGAAGTGCTGGAATGTGAGAGAAACATCCTTGAGTTAAATCCGGGGCAGGACCCGATGTTTGAGATAATCAGAAAGTAAAAAAAAGCCTCTCGGACTCCCGGGAGGCTTTGCTTATATCAGATTAGGGCAGAAGAAAATTTAGCAGATAACTACACTGTTGTCTGTGTTTGAGAATGGAGCAGGAATGTATTTGTCTGCTTCCCAGTCATTGTCCCAGTGTTTACCGTCAAAAAGATAGCGGAACTGGTATTCTTTTCCAGCTTCAAGAGCGATCTTTACAGACCATGTACCATCTTTTCCCTGCTTAAGTGGAGTTTCAGTGCTGCTCCAGCTGTTGAAATCTCCTGCGATTGTAACCTTTTCTACACCGTTTGTCTGCTCTGGGCGAGGCTTGAATGTAACGTTACAAGTTTTCTTGTCTTTTGAATAAGTTTTTTTAAGTGCCATTTTTTCTTCTCCTGATTATTTTCTTTTTAAATAATCTTAATACAAAAAAAAATGAAAAACAAGGGAAATAAAATAAAATTGAGAAATATTAGCTTGAATTAAATACTTTATTGAAAAAAAATATAAAAATTGACTTCCGGTCGTCTTGTGTGTAAAGAAACCGCGCTATATAGAGCTATATACTGTTTGTTGCAAAGTAACTATTTATTATGTCGCTATCGCGACTGCAACAAACAGAATATTTTCGTCCCACATTTTTTTTTGCCACTGCATT
This sequence comes from Treponema sp., assembly GCA_024687165.1. Taxonomy (GTDB): domain Bacteria; phylum Spirochaetota; class Spirochaetia; order Treponematales; family Treponemataceae; genus Treponema_D. The sequence goes on along the minus strand of JAILEY010000064.1, from coordinate 5,669 downwards.
TTAATCTTTGTATCATCAATTTTATTGAATTTATAAAAAATGAACTTGATTTTTTTTAGGGAGCGCGTTATATTCTTTTCATCTACGATATTCCGCTGATTTATCCAACTTGCTGGCGGAACAGGACAGTTTGTTCTGAAGAAATGCTAAATAGGAGGCTCATTATGAGTACTATCTTATCTAACAATCACTATTTATTTACATCTGAATCAGTTAGCGAAGGTCACCCGGATAAGCTTTGTGACCAGATTTCTGATGCCATTCTTGACCGTTGTCTTGAATTAGACCCGAATGCACATGTTGCCTGCGAAACATTTGCCACAACAAATTTTGTTCTTATTGGTGGTGAAATCGGTTTCCAGAATCCAGATCCAAAACTTCCGGAAACAATTGCAAAAGAAGCTGAAGGAATTGCAAGAAAAGTTGCACTTTCTATCGGATATAATGCTGATGAAGTTGGTCTTGACGGTGCAAAGTTTGAATTTATGAACAGACTTCATGCTCAGTCTGCAGACATCAATCAGGGTGTTGTAGGTGAAGGTGTAGAAAACAAGGGTGAACAGGGAGCCGGAGATCAGGGAATGATGTTCGGTTTTGCATGTAACGAAACTCCTGAGTTTATGCCGGCACCGGTTTATTATTCTCACCAGATTCTGCTTAAGGCACATGAACTTAGACATTCTGGAAAGATTAAGTGGCTTCGTCCGGATGCTAAATCTCAGGTTACTATTGAATATGAAGGAAACAAGCCTGTAAGAATTGATGCAGTAGTTGTTTCTCATCAGCATGATGCAGAAGTTAACGGTGAAACTGATGAAGCAAAAGTTCATGAAATCCTGAAGAATACAATTATCAACGAAGTGATTAAGCCTGTTCTTGAACCTACAGGACTTCTTGATGAAAATACAAAGTTCCATATTAATCCTACAGGACGCTTTGTAACTGGTGGACCTGATGGAGACAGCGGACTTACAGGACGTAAGATTATTGTTGACACTTACGGCGGAATGGGACGTCATGGTGGTGGTGCATTCAGTGGAAAGGATCCTTCAAAGGTTGACCGCTCAGCAGCATATATGGCACGTTATATTGCAAAAAATATCGTTGCAGCAGGACTTGCAGATCGTGCAGAAGTTCAGCTTGCATATGCAATTGGTGTTGCAAAGCCTGTATCAATCATGGTTGAAACATTTGGAACAGAAAAAGTAGAAAAATCAAAGATTGAAACTGCTGTTTCAAAGGTATTTGACTGTACACCTGCTGGAATCGTAAAGACTTTGAACCTTAAACAGCCAATTTATTCAAAGACAGCTGCTTACGGTCATTTTGGTCGTCCTGAATTCCCATGGGAAAAAACAGATAAAATTGAAGAACTCAAAAAGAATATCTGAGATTTTCAGTTTACTGCGGGAACAGAATAAAAATCCCAAACCTGAGCTTGATTTTACTTCTGCATACACTCTGCTTGTTGCAGTTGTACTTTCAGCTCAGTCTACAGATAAGGGTGTCAATGCCGTTACAAAAGATCTTTTTGCAGCGGCTGACACTCCACAGAAGATGATTTCATTAGGTGAAGAAAAGCTTATTGAATTCATCAAACCTGTTGGTCTCTATAAAAATAAATCAAAACATATACTTGAACTCAGCAGGGCTTTAATTGAACATTACGATTCTAAAGTGCCTGATGAACTTGAAGCGCTTGTGAAACTTCCCGGCGTCGGAAGAAAAACTGCAAATGTTGTTCTTAACGTGTGGTTTAAAAAGCCAACGATGCCTGTTGATACTCATGTTTTTCGTGTTTCAAACAGACTTGGCTTAAGCTGTGGAAATACTCCTGAAAAAGTTGAAAAAGATTTGCTTGAAGTTATTCCTGATGAGTTTGCGCTTAATGCTCATCACTGGCTTTTGCTTTTAGGAAGATATATTTGTACCGCAAGAAATCCAAAATGTGGTGAGTGTCCCGTAAAAAAGCTTTGTAAAAATGCTGAGGTTACCAGGTAATTCCAAAGCCTGCAGTAACAGAAGAATAATGCGTATTAGGATCTGTTGATTCTCCCATTCTTCTGTTCCAGTTGTAATCGAAAGACGTTAAAAGCATGAAGTGGCCGAATTTAATATCTGTCCCGCATCCGACTTTTAAAATCCAGCGGTCATCACTTCTTGCATTAAGTCCAATTTTAGCAAAAGGCCGTATAAAATCTGTAATGCATATGTTTGCTCCAAAAATTCCGTTGAAGCCATAAACTGCATCTGATTCCATGGAGTCAATATCATAAGTTATTCCGATTCCGCCAAAAAGATAATCGTTTATACCCCATGTTAAAAATCCTTCTATGTTATTGATTTTTAAATTTGAAATATTGATATCCGACGGTTTAAAATCTTCAATGTCTGCCGCAAGATAAAAGGATCGTCTTTTTTCAAATCTGATTACCGGTTTTTCTTTTTCCACTGCAAGAGCAAGTTCTTCTTTTTTATTTTCATTTTCAACAAAAGCATCTATTGCAGCTGAATCCGCAAAATACTGCTGAGCATTTCTGTATTCAACGGAAGGGCTAACGGTAAAAAAAGAAAACTCATCAAGGTCGTAAGTTTTTATGAGACGGTTGTTTCTTGTTATTTTATAAAGCTTGATGTGTGTCGGCTTGAAGCGGTATTCGCCGGCATCTTTCCAGTGTTTAACTTTAAATGTCATTTCTGCAAAAATCAGATGTCTGCCTGAAAGAAAAAAGTTTTCGTATTCATTAACATAATATTCGTAATCGGCACGCTGATAGCTTGTCATTTCCTCAGGCTTTACATATCTTTTTTCAAGAAGAACAGAATAGTCCATGTTTATTTTTTTGCTGAAGTAAACATTGTCTTTAAGAATTTCTGCATTCATTTCCAGTGGCCAGTATGCTCCTTCAATGTCGTAGGGCTTTACAGAAAATTCCATCTGGTCCATTCTGCTGGAAACGGTGTATTCATCATTTTCAAGAATCGAATAAAGCTGATTTAAAGTGTCGATTTCAAGCTGAGAAAAACTTTCATCTCCTGATTTTGAAGCCATAACATCTCTTTTGAAATTTTCTATGATTTCAAGTCGGGAGCGAAAATCTTCAACTGTAGAAGCAAAGAGAAAACTAAAATTTAAAATCAGCAGGGCGAGGAAGCATTTTTTCACTGGTATGTCTTAAAATCCTGCACAACACTGATTGCACTTTTTATTGTATAGTCTGGAATGATTTTGCATGCTACAGTTACTGCCCTGTCAACAATTGCCTGTGAATCTGCAACACCCTGAAGCGTAACGATTTTGCTTTCGTCATCAAGGGAAGCGTGAAGGAAATTAATATTGATTTTGTATTCAAACAAAAGTCTGTTCACAAGCTCCTGTGCTTTGAGCATATTTGTAAGACGCTTTTTTCCAAGGTCTTCTTTTTCCGCAGTTATAACATTTTTTGCAAGAGTTTCAATCTGATTTGCAGCATCTTCAACAGAAAAAATTCCAGTGTTGATTGTAAGCATGAAATGTTCAGGATCCCGGTCATCAACATTAAAGAAACTTTTGTGGAAGCCCGATCTGTTTGCGGCACTTTCATCAATTCTCTGTTTTGCCTGTTTTTCATTCCAGTTGAATTCTTTCATCAGCCTTTCGATTCTGATTTCTTCTTTTGCAATAAATCTTAGCGGAATAAGGTTTGGAAGATTTTCAAGAATAACAAAAGCACCTCGACCGATGAGAATGCAGTTGCCTTTTTGTGCAGCTTCAATCACTGCGTACTGAAGATAATTCAGATATTCGTCACGGCCTTTAGAAAGACTTGCGAAGAATCCGGGTTTTCTTTCATCATATTTAGCAAGCTTTTCTGCAGGAAATCCAAGTTCAACAATGCGGTCTTCAATCTGTTTTCTTGTGTAAAATGAGTATCCGAGTTTTTCTGCAGCTGCTTTTGCAATTTCATCTCCGAGAGCAGCAACCTGTCTTGTAATTGTAATTATTGCCATGATAAAACCCTCCTTAAGGCATTTAACCTTTAAAAAATCTCTGCTTGCCGATACAATAATTATAAGTCTTTAAGAATAATTGTCAAATTTTGACGGAGGGAAGATGTATTATGGAAGAAAAAGATCTTATGTGGGAAGAAATTTCCAGCAGGGAGCTTCTTAAAACTCCTGTTTTTACAGTTACAGAACGATTGAGCCGGAATTCTTCTGGTTTAGAAGGAAAATATATTGTAAACAACTGCCGTGACTGGGTTATTGTTATTGCAGAACATGATGATAATTTTCTTATGGTAAAGCAGTGGCGCCATGGAGAAAAAGCATTGAGCATTGAATTCCCTGGAGGTGTAATTGATGATGGAGAAACTCCTGATGAAGCTGCGGCAAGGGAATTAAAAGAAGAAACGGGATGTACTGCAGAAAAATTGATTTGTCTGGGCTCAATGAATCCTAATCCGGCACTTTTTTCAAATCATGTGTATATTTATTACGCAGAAGGACTGACTTTTAGCGGAAAGCAGGAACTTGATGATGATGAGTTTTTGAATTATTTTGAACTGCCTAAAAAAGAGGTGCTAAAAAAATTAGGCAGCCGTGAATATCCACATGCCCTTATGGCTTCAGCAGCTGCACTTTATTTTGCGTATAAGATGTGAGATTTTTTTAAATTATGTTGCTACATTATATCTATCGAAGCTTCCAGTATAAGGTTGCGGTTCCTGCGGTGAAGAGACCTGTGCAGAAGCCGAAAATACAGTAGCGTGCTTTAAGTGTAAAGGGCGGGTTTGCTGTGATAAAGCTTTTGCCGTTTTCAAAGCCTGCGCCGTATCCGCAGTTCCAGTCAGATGACCAGGCTTCTGTTATTAGTTCGGCTCCATATTATTTGTCTCATGGAATTAATAGAAATGATGCAATATATGAAAAAATAGAAACAATACAAACTTGTGATTTTTATTCTCTTACAAAGGATTCTTGGAATAAAAATAAAAGATATTGGCCGTAATGAAGGATATTAAAATGAAAAAAAATATATTTTACATAATATTTACATGCCTTTTTATTTTTAATTCGTTTTCTATTGATATTGTCCAAGAATATAGAGAATCAAATTATAAGATTGTAGTAGAGGAGATAGAAGATCGAATAAATTACCGTGTTGTAGTCTATGATGAAAATTCGAAAATCATTAATCAATTAAATAATATATCTAGTTCTACTGGTGTATGGCTGGATAAATTAGATAATAATCATATTGCTGTTTATGGAGGAAGCTTTTACGCTCCAGATTGTTTCTGTTATGTATTTGATTTTAATAAAAATCAGTTTTCAGAAAAAATTTATTTACCGGTATGCTTTGATATAAAAAATGAATTAGTCTTGTCTCTGTATTATGATGAAATAGTAATATTCAATATTTATGATAAAAAAATCAAATACAAAATACCAGAGCCAAAGGATATATGTTCGCTCGTTCAATTGTGGGATCGTATAAATCGGGATGATACTAAATTAGATAATGGAATCCTTTATCTATCGTATAAAGTATTTTTAGATAATAAAAAATTGGATACTTATAATAAATCTACAGAAATTTTAATAAAAAATTTTATCGAGAATGAAGAATCAAAAAATAAAAGTAATTTGATTAATAAAAAAAATCGGATTATACACATTTTAATATC
>JAILEY010000040.1 GCA_024687165.1 Treponema sp. | reverse complement strand
TGTCATTCGTTGAATGGCAGAAATAAAATCCAGGAGGATTATATGAATAATTCCAAACCCATTTACAAAGCACCTGAACTCTATGGAGTAAAGGAATCTGAAGTAACGGCTATGTCTGCTAATCGGTATCAGGGCAGTGATAGTTGTTGTAATTGCACTGGACATGGTAATTCTAGGGGATAACCTGAAAGAATCTTGAATGTCATGATAAGGCGGAATCCTGTCTGAAATTGCAGGGTTCCGTTTTTGGGGAATCTGATGTTTTATACATTAAAAAGCTTTGTTTTTATACGAAATAACAACAACTATCTAGCGATAATAGACACACGAAATGACACTGAGATAATAGGCGACTACAGTTCCTATTTGTTTGCAAAGAATCTTTCGTATAGCCCGCAGGATATAGATACAATTACAAGTAATATTGCTAATGAGTTTTCAGGGGAGGGGCCTTTTGAAGTTATAAGAAGGGATGCGATTGATTTTTTTTCAAAATTGGTTGATTTTGGCTTGGTATCAATGGATGAAAAATTTGAAAGCCTCAATAAAAGACTGGAACTATACGTTAACAAAAACGCAGAAAAAATTCTCCTCCCTAAAGAAGAATTGAATAAGTACCATGCGCTAAAAAAACAAAATCCTTGCTTGCAAAATATAATTGTTGAGATTACAAAGAAATGTAATGAACGCTGCTTGCACTGTTATATTCCGCATGAAACTAAGAATGTAATAATGGCTGAGCGGGATTTTTATGACATAGTGGATCAATGTGTCAATATGGGAACTGTAGTGAATTTCAGAATATCAGGAGGAGAATGCATGACGCATCCGTTCTTCAAGAAATTTATACGGTATGTGAAAGAAAAAGGTTTCTCGTTATCCGTATTAACAAATTTGACGTTGCTGGATGATGAGATTGTCCAAATTTTAAGAAAGGGAACCCTATCAAAAGTTCAGGTTTCAATGTTTTCCACAGATGAGAAGATACATGATACGATGACGACTGTCCCTGGTTCTTTGAAAACAACGATGAGAAACTTGGAAAAACTGTATGAAGCGGGGATTCCAGTCGATATAGCAACGCAGGTCATGGAACTGAACAAGGACAGCATCGAAGACTTGTATAAATATGCTGACGCGCATGCGTTTAAGCTGAAATGCGATTGGGCCATTATCGCAGAGGAAAATAGATGTTTTGAAAATCTTTCTTGTCGGGTTTGTGATTTGTCCGCATATAAGGCGATTACAAAAATAAAATTGAACTATATGCCTGGGTATAAGCAGGAACTGAAAGATGAGTTGCTCCGAGCACCCAAAAGTGAGGAAATTCATCTGTGCAATGCAGGTACGAATGGTCTTCAGATTGATACGAATCTGGAAATTCATCCCTGCCCTGGCTGGGATTTTTCGTTGGGAAATCTACGGGATATAAAACTAAAAGATGTATGGATGTCATCCGAAAAGCTCCAAAAGATTAGGGATGTGGTTTTACGGGATTTCCCAAAATGCGCAAAGTGCGATATAAGAAATTTATGTTCCATCTGTATGGCCCAGGCTGACTTGGAGATGAAGGCAAACAATTTTACATTTGAAATGCCAGAATACACTTGCAATATGTATAAAGTAATTTATGAAACAATTAAAGAGGAAGTGTTGGATAAAAAGTGACGGTAGCTTTTGTAAAAGTTTTGCTCCCCTTTATGTTGCGATATTTTTTCGAATGGGCTATTCCCTGAGGCAGCCTATGGGGATTACATACACGCCGTCCTGCCTCCGATAGGCGAATTCCGTCCCTGTTACTATAAGAAGAAGGTCTGGTTCACGAAGATTGTTTCCTTTTTCGTTGTATTCTTTTACCAACCGTTTGATTTCCAGAAGGTGTTTGCTCGCCTTCTCGACCTCATTGCTTCCGAGCTTGAATTCGATGAGGGCATATTTTCCGTCACGGAGATGTAGCACGCAGTCAGCCTCAAGGTCATATCTGTCGCGATAGTAAGAGAGCTTTCCGTCCATTCGCGCGCTGTATGCCCTCAAATCCCTCATGCAGA
>JAILEY010000075.1 GCA_024687165.1 Treponema sp. | reverse complement strand
TGGAACTACTAATTATTATATTGCTTCCGATGGAACGATTGTTTCAACAAAACCTGCAACACAATATACGTCTGTTCCTGCCAGCGGTGAAACTGTAGGTCTTGCAACGTTGGATGACTTTAAGCAGATTAAAGAATGGGTGGGTGACGGCAATGAACTTACCGGGGTAACTTTAAGTCTTTTAAGAAATGTTACACTTGATTCAACATTTACACCTATTGGTGAATACTATTCTTATTATGCTACGAATAATAAAGTTTTTACAGGTGGTATTTTCGACGGAAATAACAAAACCATTACTTACGACAATGCTTCTTTTACACAGAAATATTCCGGTATATTCAGCGGCGCAATAAGTGCCACCATTCAGAATGTAAAACTTGAGGGCACTCTCACTATAAATGCTGACTATTCTGGCGGTGTTATAGGTCATGCAGAAGCCTGCACTATAAAAAACTGTTCCAGCAGTGTGTCTGTAACAGTCGGAAGCTCTTCGAAATACGGTATTGGTGGACTTATTGGCTCTGCACAGGGTTCTTCTGTTAGTGGAAAAAGCTACAATTATGAAAGGGACTGCTATATTCTTAACTGTGTGAATACAGGTTCAATTGATGCTCCTAATTCATGGTATGTCGGAGGTATCGTAGGAGATGCCAGTGCCTGCGTTATAAGAAACTGCATAAATAAAGGAAATATTAAAGGATTAAAATGCTGCGGAGGTATTGTTGGCTTTACCGCCGGGTCTGGTCCTAGTAGTTATGGAAACCTTATAGAGAATTGCGGTAATAATGGAAATGTATCGGCAATTAGTTCTGATTCTTATGAATCTGGTGCGGGAGGAATAGCAGGAGGACCTTCAGCACCAAATACGGACTGGTATCCTCATATAAATAACTGTTATTCATCAGGCACTATAAGCTGCAGTTATAGTAAAACTGGTGGCATTTATGGATATGACAAAGATAAATGTGTACTTTCAAAATGTTACTACTCTAATCCAACCAATGCTTGTCCGGATGGAAGTCCGTCGGGCGGCACAATATACTCAAGTGTCAGCATTATTTTAAATGATATGAACTCGCTGAACAGATCAGATTCTACAATTTATAGAAAATGGAAAAAAGTATCAGACACTATTCTGGAATTTGAAGAATGATTTTGCAGAGAGTTCATCTTAAAAAAACTTTTCGAATCGTTTGGAATTTATTATATTTAAAATATAACATTTCAGATGATTCGGAGAGAGTATGGCAAAATTCTATTCAGTAGATGAAATCGTGCTTTGTGGATTTTGTAGTAATTCTGTGGTAAATTATAAGTAACAGGAGGTTTTAATATGTTAGTTGTTTCTTATGCTGATTTTTATTCGAATCCTGCACTTTATAAGGATAAGGCAGAGAATTATGGATTAAAAATTCTTCCTCGAAAAAAAGAAAAGTTAAAATCTTCGAAAACATTAAAATTTATGGATATTATAGAAAAAGCGACTGGAATTATTCCTGCAAATATTGATATAAATGAAGCGAAATCTGAGGCAATTCTGAAAGTATGAAAATTCTTATTGATACAAATATTTGTCTTGATATTCTTCAAAAACGTCCTGATTTTTATGACTTTTCCAGAAATGCTCTTTTACGAGCTTCTGAATTAGGATGTAAATTATACATAACAACTGTAACCGTAATGGATATTATGTACATTACAAGAAAGTTTTTTAAGGATAATTCATTACAAAAAACTGCGGTTCAAGAATTTATATCAGCTTTTAAATTACTTAAAATTTCAAAAAGAAATATTAATCATGCATTCTTAAGTAGAATAAATGATTTTGAAGATGCAGTTCAATCTGATTGTGCAAAATCGAACTCAGTTAATTTAATTCTTACAAGAAATACAAAAGATTTTTTAAATTCTAAAGTAAAAGCTATTTCTCCAAAAGATTTTTTAACGCAGTTTTGAATAGCCTGTCAGAGCCTGTGTTCTCTCACTTAAAAGGATCCTTGCTCTGGTCAACTGTCATCAGTTCTCCAACGTTTACGCCGTAGCGTGTTTTTGGTAATGCCTTGAGTGCATCTTCATAATTGTTTGTGATGTATTCTGTCTGTTGTGCTTTAAGTGCGGCTGCAACTTTTTTGCATGGCTTGTATTTTTCGGCTTTGTGAAAAAGTTCGTTGCGGGGATGTGCCCTCTGAGTTACCTTCAGCTTTTTCACGATTTTCATTACTTCAATATCATCAGTCAAAGTTGAAATATTTTTTTCATCTGCATAGGCTGTAATTTTTTTTGCTGAGCTTTTGTCATAATAATAAATTTCAATGGCCTTTGAATCAGTTGGGTTTTCATCTTTAAGTTGAACTGCAATTTGTGTTCCAAACGGAAGCATGCTGACTGTAGAATATGGTACTGTCATCGTGTCATCTGAATAAAGCGGGCAGTTTTCCAGAATCAGTGCGGGTTTTGAATTTGCTGCATAATTTTCACCGTAAATCCAGAAATCAACATTGTCGTAAATTATGTGAAAATATTCTTCTGTGATATTTTTTTCTTCAAGCAGGATTTTATCAATTTTATCTTCTATAAATAAACCGTCTGCGCCAGTGCTTTCAGAAAGTGATGTAAATGAATGCATTTTTTTATCGCGTCCAAAAATGTAAAGTGCAGAATTTTCTTTTAAAACTGTTCCTGTAATAATTTTTTCTTCTGTTTGTTTTTCTAAATCAGTCTGTTCTGACTTTTGCTCTTCCTGTGACTGCTGCTGAATCACACCGATTTTTGATTTGCATGAGAAGAGCGCTGGGAGAATCATCAGGGCGAAAATTGACTTTTTAAGCATGTTCTTATTCTAGCTCACAAATCCAAAGGATTCAATAAAATCGTTGAAGTTGACAAAAATGTTATGTATAATACATAGCTATGGCAACAACATCTAATATTTTGACTTTGTTAAAGTACAACTCTTCAAAACAGAAAACAGGTTTGCTGGAATATACAGAATTTGCTGATTATATTCACAGGTACGCTCAGCATCATATTGAGGAAAATTCTGATTTAATGCCGTACTGCAGTGCGACTTATAAAGATACTCTCGACACAGAAATCAACAATCTTGTTTCTTCTAAACAGGTGGCCATTACTTCAATCAGAAATAAAGAGTATATTTGTGTTGTTCCTTATTATATTGATAAATACGCTGCAATTTATGATCAGATAGAGGGGAATATTCTTGTTGCATTTCCTTCTATTAATGATATTCCAAAAAATATTCCTACTGATATTCTTACAAAGGTTGAATCAGAATATTTTTTCAAAGACAGACTTTCAAAAGAAGAAATTAACGATAAGCATCTTTATTGTGTAAGCTTTAATAAAAATCTTCCATCGCTGCTTTTCCCTTCGACTATTAAACTGGATAAGGCAATTTCACTTGCACTCAGAAAAATTCAGGATCTTTTTCAGAAAGAAGAATCTCATGATTACTTCCTTAAAAAACTCATGATTTCAAATCCTGGAAAGGAACATTCAATAAAAGTTTTCTTTGGTAATTTCTGTACTAATGCGGTTAATGCAATGGAAAATCTTAAGGAAAACGGAGACACCTTCTATTACTGGAGTCAGCTCTGTTATTTCTTGAAGCAGGATTATACAAAGCTCAAGGATCTTACTCCGGAAGATGTTTCAATTCTTCAGTCTGTTGCGATGATTGAAATGGCTACTGCTTTCCATAAAAGTAAGGCCGTTGAACGTCAGCAGAAGGAAACTGCATTTGGGCTTCTTGATAATTACATGAAGAATCCTCCGTATTACTTTACGATTACTGATATCAAAAAGATGAAGGATAAAAACGGAATTCCTCTTCTTGGTCAGTATAAGGAAGAAGAACTGATGGAGCATTTAACTCATCTTACTCAGGATTCTGTCGGTAATTCTCTTCCTGAACTTTTGACTTTTAGAGTAAGTGATGCAACTGCTTATTACATTAATAAAACAAAAGTAATTCATCTTGTTGTTCGTCTTGCAAATGATGTTCGCCTTATTATCCGCGAAAGTCTTATAAAAAGCTGGTTTAAGACTCTTCTTGAATATCAGACTCTTCCGGAAATGAAAGATAATGATGCTTTTGAGCGATGTTTGAGAAATGAAATTTCTGCAGTTGAACCTGTGCTTTATTCTCTGCTTGAATCTTCATTCCTTCCTGTTCTTTCTTTTGAAGATCAGTCATCAAGTCATGTTACTCTTTTTCATGACGGCGTGCTTGTTCCATACAGTGACATCCTGATGATTACAAGAAGTGAGATTCTCGCTGATGCAAGACTTAAGCTTCCGTTCTGGTATTCAATGCCTCTTATTGCCTGGATCATGAAGATGCTGTTTGGACCAAAGAAAAATAAAAATAAATCTGCAAAGTCCGGTTCTGTTACTCTTAAAGATCAGCAGGCACAGAAAGAAGCAGAAGAAGCTCTTATCAATAGAAAAAATGAAATGGATAGTGCTGATACAAGAAAAGTTCGGCGTAAGGAACTTAGATCTGCTGCACTTGAAGTTGAAAAGCTTTATGTTCCGGAAAACAGTACTCTTGACCGTGAGCTTAAAGGGTACATGCATGACTGGAATGACCGAATCGGTAAGCAGAATTATGAAAATCTTGCAGAAGATGTTAATTCACTTATTCGGGATTATTTTAGAAAGACGCTGCGTACACTCAAGCGCGAGTCGTTTAATAAAGACCGAATTGAGCATCTTGCCGAAGCCCTGGTAAATACACCAAGTATGATGAAAATTAAAAATCATCCGGCTTTGAAAAGATATATAGAATTGTATATAATTCAGATTGTTAAAAACTTGCCGGCAAACTGATGTAACTTCTGAAGTTAAAGTTCGTTTTATACTTGCCCGGTGAAATTGATTTCATGGAGGTTCAGCAATGATTACATATTGGCAGGAAAAAAATAAAAAACTTGTCAGCATGGAAAAAAGTGAACTTGATCCGGAAAGAAACACCTGGGTTGATGCTCGTTGTGTAACCCGTGATGACATTAAAGAGCTTCAGGAAACTTACAATATCGATCAGGAACATCTTCTTGATATTCTTGACCCGGACGAACTTTCGCGTCTTGAAAAAAATGAAGAGGCAGGTTATACCCTCACAATTTTAAGGCTTCCTGTTTTTTCTCCGAGTGATGATGTAAGTTATTTTACCGCACCTCTTGGTATTGTTACTGAAGGCAGAATGTTCATTACGATTTGCTGGACGGACTGTGAAGTTTTAAAAGATTTTGCGGCAAACAGAATCAAGGAAATTTCTTTAAGGGATTTTCCTGCTTTTACAATCCGCTTTATGGCTCGTGCTGATATAATGTTCCTCCGTTATCTTAAGGAACTGAACAGACGTGCCACAACAATTCAGAATGAAATGCTTCATGCTGTAGAAAATCATGAGCTTGTTCAGCTTTTGAATATTCAGAAGTCGCTTGTTTATTTTTCTACATCATTAAAGACGAATCAGATGCTTCTTGAAAAATTCAGAAAGACCAGAATCATCAAGCTTGATGAAGAAGATCAGGACTGGATTGATGACGTTGAAATTGATAATCGTCAGGCTCTTGAAATGGCTGATACATACACAAACATCATGGCACAGATGAATGATGCTTCGGCCTCACTCATTTCAAACAACCTTAGCATTGTAATGAAACGAATGACAATCATTTCTTTAGTGATTGCAATTCCGACTTTTATTACAAGCTTCTTTGGAATGAATATTCCGCTTCCTTTTGCAAATAACGGATGGCTGGGATTTTTTGCAATTCTTCTGATGTGCATACTTTCTTCTTTTGCCGGCGCTGTACTGCTTTCAAAAAATTCGAAGTATGCAAGTTCTACTGCTGTGAACAGAAAAAAGAAAAATAGAACACAGTACAAGGCTGAAAAAAAACAGAAGAAGTACATTAAGGCTCAGGAAAAACTGGCGGAGAAAAGAAAATGAAAAGAACTGTTTTTTGTACATTGTGTTTTTTAGCTGCAGCAGAAATTTTTGCGCAGGTTAAAGTGAATGAAATAAAAGATGTTGCTCCTGGTACTCAGGTTACTGTTATAGATGTTCCTTTAATCAGTACTGAATTTGTTGAGCTTGGAAAAAAAAATCCTGTTTTTTCAATCGGAGAAGGTGTTTCTTCGGTAACTGCAAAAAGAAAAATTTTTCCATACAAGATAAATAAATTTGAAACTACTTATTCGCTCTGGTATGTTGTCCGTACCTGGGCAGAAAGTAACGGATATGTTTTTGGAAATCCTGGACAGGAAGGTTCATCTGGATTAAGGGGAAAACTTCCGACTGAAGCAAATGCTTATCAGCCTGTAACAAACATCAATTGGTATGATGCTGTTGTGTGGTGCAATGCTTACAGTGAAATGCAGGGATTTAAGCCTTGCTACACGTACAAAAAATCTGTTTTGAAAGATTCTACAAATACTTATGCATGTGATTTATGCGTCTGTGATTTTGAAAGTAACGGCTACAGATTGCCGACAGAAGCTGAGTGGGAATATGCTGCACGATATTCTTCAAAGGGGCTTCAGGATGCGGCTGTTCCAAGCGGACAGATAAATGATTCTTTGACTGAAGAAGATGTTGCTTGGATAAGTACAAATTCTTCGGGCACTCACATCGTTGGAACTGCAGGTACTCCATTTGCAGAAGATTCTTTGCCTGAACCTGCAAGCGGTGCATGTAACGGCGCAGGCCTTTATGATATGAGCGGGAATGTTCTTGAGTTCTGCTGGGACTGGATGGGAGATTACAAGGAAACTTCTTCCGGTAAACGATATGCAGGTCCTTCTGTTGGAAGTGAAAGAGTTATGAGAGGCGGAAGCTGGAATGAATATACAATGTTTGCTTCCTGCGGTGACAGATATTCCTTTGATCCGAATGAAGCTTACAATTACATGGGATTTAGAATAGTACAATCCGTAAAATAAAAAAATGCAGGACTGGTTAACTGAAGTTTTTTCTGTTGAACCATCCTGCTTTTTTATTGCTTCAGGAAACTTATAAAAACTTTATAAAGATTTAAGTTCGGCCTTTTTAATTTTCCATTCGTTATTTTCTTTTTCTGCTTCTACAACTGCATACTTTCCTTCAAGCACTGCACCCGGATTTATTACCGTAGTTTTTCCTACAGAACAGATTGCTGCTGATTCGTGGATGTGGCCCGTTACAACAAGAAGCGGCTGAACCTTATCTACAAATTCTTTGAGGAGTGCACTTCCAACATGCACGCCGTTTGGGATCTTATCACATTCTGTGTCTTTCGGCGGATTATGCATGATTGCAATAAGATTGTCCCACTGTGTATTTTCTTCGTCTGTTACAAGATGAAAGTCTTTTATCATGTCGCTTTCTTCGCGTTCGTTTGCTGTAGTTTTTGTAAAGATTGTTCCGCCACCGCAGCCTGCAATGCAAAGACCTTCAAAGCTTACAAGAGAATTTTCTACGCTGATGCTGTCGTTGTTGTCTGCAAGAAATGTTGGTGTGTCGCAGTTTCCGTTTACAGCAAAAATTGTGTCGTGGAGGCTGCAGAGTTTTTTGAGTGCAGGAACTCCAGTTTCTTCTTTTCCGAATTCTGTAAAGTCACCGGCGAATAAAACAGCATCAGCTTCCTTAAACTGATCCTTCATTTTTTCAAGATTTTCTGTATTTCCATGAATGTCTGATATTACTAAAAATTTCATTTTAAATTTTCTCCATAACTTTTTTGAGCATATCCATCTGTTCTTTTGTACCGATTGTGATTCTTACAAAATCTTCAATGCCCGGTGTGTTAAAGTGACGGATTAAGATACCGGCTTTTTTTACTGCTTCATAAATCTTCTGTCCTGCGATTCCGTCTTTTTTTGTAAACACGAAATTTGTCTTGCTGTCAATTACAAAGAATCCGTGAGCTTTTAAGAATGAAGTAAAATCGTCGCGTTCCTTTGAAACCTTTTTAGCGTTTTCTGCATAGTATGAAAAATCCTTGCAGCTTTCAGTTCCCGCAGTTTTTGCAACAAAGTCAATCGGGAAGTGATTGAAAGAATTTTTTACTGTGAAAATTGCATCGATGAGTTTTGGGTCTGCAACTACAAATCCGCATCTCATTCCTGCAAACGAAAGACTCTTGCTGAAGGTTCTTACGATTACAAGATTCTTATATTTTTTGAGCAAAGGAAGACAGCTTTCATCAGAAAAATCTGCGTATGCTTCATCAACAACAAAAACTTTATCCTTTGGAGCTTTTAAAATCATCTCTTCAACTTCTGAGCGTTTTAATGCGATTCCAGTTGGTGCATTCGGATTTGCAAAAATGATTGAAGTATTATTTTTGTTTGCTTCTTCAAGCATTTTTTCTTTGTCCAAAGTCCAGTCAGCATTCAGCGGCACCTGCTTCATCGGTATGTTGTAGTATCCGCAGTAAACTGGATAGAAGCTGTAAGTATAATTTGGGAAAACTACAGGACGGTCACTGTCAAAAAAACTGTAGAAGACAAAACTCAAAACTTCATCGCTTCCGTTTCCGCAGAAAATCATGTCCGGTGTAATTTCAAAATCAAGTTCATCTTTTGCATGAGGATTGTTAAAGCATCCGCCTGTTTCATTGAGCATGTGTGCAATTGCATCTCTCAGTTCATTTGCATCCGGGTCAGGATAAAATCCAAGTCTGTCCGGATTTGAAAGAATTGCATCACTTACTGCTTTAACTGCTTTAGGGCTTGGCGGATAAGGATTTTCATTTGCATTAAGTTTTATGTACACTCTGTCTTTTGGCTGTTCACCAGGTACATAAGGGTTCAGGTTTTTAAATCTTGCTGATAACATATTATTCCTCACTGCGGATTATTTTAGTAGATTGTGATGAAATAAACAATAAATATTGATATACTCAAATCATGAATAAAGAAGATGTTGTAAATCCAGTTGCTGGAAAAAGAATTGATATTACAGAAGTTAAAGATGCACTTTTTTCTAAGAAGCTTTTGGGAGACGGATTTGCTGTAATCCCTGAAAATAATGATATCTGTTCTCCTGTTGACGCTGAGATTCTTACAATCACACAGACAAAACATGCAATTGGTCTTAAGGCTCAGGATGGAACTCAGATTTTGATTCACATCGGACTTGATACAGTTAAACTTAACGGCGAAGGATTTGAAGCATTTGTTTCAGCGGGAGATAAAGTTTCAAAAGGCCAGAAGCTTGTTTCATTTGATTACAAACTTGCCGCAGAAAAAGGCTTTGATCCTACTGTAATCGTCTGCTTCCCTGCATAATTTTTTTCATTAATTTATAATTTGAATTCTTATAAAAAAAATGGCGCGAAGGAGTGTTGAGCAGGACGAAAATATACTGTTTGTTGCAGTCGCGAAAGCGACATGTTAAATAGTTACTTTGCAACAAACAGTATATAGATGCTGCACAGTATCGGTTTTGTAATGCTCAACGCGACTGGGAGCAATTTTTTTCCTCTGAACTGTCACGTTTTTAATTTTTTTCGACAATTATATTATTGAGGGGAAAATTAAAGTTTGGAGAGAAAATTGTGTCAGTTGATCTTAAAAAGAAAACAAAATTCGCTGTGGCGTTATTCGCCTTTGTATTTTTATCTTCAGTCGTTATTAAAAAGCAGATTGAATTTAAAATCCAGATTTTTAAAATTCATAACGCACTCAAGGATTACAAAAATGACTGCGGAACTTTACCGACTTCACAACAGGGACTTGAAGCATTGTATGAAAAACCGAAGATTCATCCTTTTCCCAAAAACTGGAAAGGCCCGTATCTGAAAAACGTAAGCCGCTATGATCCCTGGGGCAGAAGAATATTTTTGGTAAATTAGTTTTTTATTTCGTGTTTATAGATTTTATTAAAATTGGCGCGAAAAGAAAGTAGAGTTTAATGTTGTTTTTTTTTGATAAGAGATTTGGAAATCAACGGAAACGGGGGACAATCACGAAAAAAAATCTGCACACACGACGTAGCAAGTGCGTACATCGTGCCGTAGGGCGTAACGCGGAACTCACAGCGAAGC
Source organism: Treponema sp. (assembly GCA_024687165.1). Taxonomy (GTDB): domain Bacteria; phylum Spirochaetota; class Spirochaetia; order Treponematales; family Treponemataceae; genus Treponema_D. The sequence continues at coordinate 13,730 of JAILEY010000075.1, read as the reverse complement.
TTCAAGTGAGCCTTTTTCCGTGATTGGTTCCCGTTGTAAGTTGATTTCTTTTTTTTTTGATTAAAGTGGAATATTTCCGTGCTTCTTAGAAGGCATGATGTTCTGATTTTTGTTTCTCAAGAAATCAAAACTCTCTACGATGTACTCACGTGTCTGTTCCGGATCAATGATTTCAGAAATATAATCACGCTGAGCTGCAATCTTTGGAGTCATAATTTCAGAAACATATTCCTGCTTTTTCTGTGCTACGAGAGCTGCATTATTTGGATCCTTGAGTTCTTTTGCGTAAAGAATTTCAATTGCTCCTTCAGCACCCATAACAGCGATTTCTGCTTTTGGCCATGCGTAAACAAAGTCTGCACCAAGATGCTTTGAACACATTGCGATGTAAGCTCCACCGTATGCCTTGCGAACGATAACAGTAACTTTTGGAACAGTTGCTTCTGTGTAAGCGTAAATAACTTTTGCACCGTGTCTGATGATACCTTTCTGTTCTTCCTGTGGTCCCGGTATGAAGCCTGGAACATCAACAAGATTTAAGAGTGGAACATTGTATGCATCACAGTAGCGTACAAATCTTGCAATCTTATCTGATGCATCGCAGTTGAGAATACCGCCCATTCCGCCCGGATTGTTTGCGATAATACCAACAGAACGTCCTTCAATCTTTGCAAAACCAGTGATTGCACAAACGCTGAATTCTTCCATAACTTCAAAGAAGCTGTCATCATCAACGAGACAGTCAATAATATCGTGCATGTTGTATGGCTTGCGGCTTTCTTCCGGAATAATTGTTCCGATTGTCTTAGCCTTTTTCTTTTCGTCGAATTTTACTTTTGCATCTGCAACAATTTCTTCACCGTAGTAATGTGGAATGTAGTCAAGAAGCTTGCGAACTTTTGCATAGCAGTCATTTTCTGAAGCACAGCGGAAATGTGCAACTCCAGATTTCTGAGAATGAATTGAAGCTCCACCAAGGTCTTCTGCAGTAATGTCCATAAACATAACTGACTTAACAACTTTAGGACCAGTGATGAACATCTGGCTGATTGAATCAACTGCAAAAATAAAATCTGTAAGTCCTGGTGAATAAACTGCACCACCAGCACATGGACCTGCAATAATAGAAATCTGTGGAACTGCGCCTGAAGCACGAACGTTCTGGTAGAAAAGATCACCGTATCCGCACAGAGAGTCAACACCTTCCTGAATACGAGCTCCACCTGAATCGTTAAGTCCGATTACTGGACATTTTGCATCGATTGCTTTTGAAATAAGTTCTGCAATTTTCTGTCCGTGAACTTTACCGAGGGATCCACCCTGAACTGTAAAGTCCTGTGCATATACAGCAACTTTCTTCCCGTTGATTTTTCCAAAACCTGTGATTACGCCGTCATAAGGAATATCCTTTGAGTCCATCCCAAAGCTTGTACAATTGTGGCGTGCAGCTGAGTATATTTCAAAGAAAGAATCTTTATCACAAAGTGCGTTGATTCTTTCAATAGCATGAAGCTTGCCCTTCTGGTGCTGTTTTTCAATGTTGTATACATTGTTTCCCATAGTAATCCTCCAAAGAAAGTTAAAAATGCTCAATGCATTAGTGGAGTCATGATACAACAATAATTAGAAAATTGTCAAGATGACAAAATATTAAAATATGTCAATTAAGATTTTCAAAGTCTTTCGGATCAAAAATCTGTTTGCTTTCAGTAAATTTTACGGCTTCAACAATTTCTTTTACAGTCGGAATAAAATTGTATTTTTCCCTTAGCATTTCAACTGCAACTGGAAGATTGGCTTTTGTTTGAGTCAGGGCCTGAGTGTATGAGTTGCGGAATTCAGAGAGCTTCATTTCTTTTACATCTGTTGAAATATTTTCAATTTCTTCTATAGACCAGTGATCTTTTTTGAAAATCAGCTTTACGATTTCGCTTTGATGGTCGATTTTAAGATTGTCTGAACCGGAAGTTTCTAAAATAAAATATGAAACTCTGTAGGATTTTTTGTCGCCGTCTTTTACAATTTTGCCGTTTTCAGTTTTTAATGGAGATGGATTTGTTTTTCTTTTAGGACCTTTAAAATAAAGCTTTGAATTTTCTTCTTCAATATAAAAGTTTGAAATGCCGAAAATCAGCGTGTTAATTTTTGCTTCACTGATCCATTCCGCGGGACTTAAAGTTTCTACAGTTCTGTTGTCGCGTGAATTCATTTTTGAAACTGCAAAAGTGTTTGAGATAAGTTTAACTCTAGGCCTTATTTTTTTACCTGAGCAGTTTCCCATTGATTCGCTGTCCATCATGTTGACTGCGCTGTAAAACATTTCAACGGTTTCTTTAGAAGTTAGTCCGACTGAAACAGATTTTTCCTGTCTTGTTTTGTAGAGCGATGTTGCAATGAATGTTGAAAGTACAATTGCGGCGGTTGATGCTGTTATTGCAACCGAATGTTTTCTTGCCCAGCGTTTTGCCCTGATGCTGAATTTTACAGACTGATTTGAAGCTGCTGTGTTTATGAGCGTGTTTGATTTTTCAATTTCTGCAAATACTTTTTCAGACGGGAAAATGCAGCTTTTTCCGCTTAAAGCTTTCTGTGTGAATTTTAAAACTGAACTGCTGCAGTTTGAAATCAATTCTTTAAGCGGAATAAAATTTCTGTCACGCTGATCTTCAGTTCTTTCCCGCTGATTTTTTGCTTCGTAAGGAAAATTGCCTGCTAAGAATTTATAAATGATTACAGCCTGCGTAAAGCGGATTGCACATTCCCGTGAAAGATTTCTGTTTATGTAAAATCCGTTTGCTAGAGCTGAATCTTCTTCTTCAAGATAGGTTGATGCTGTATAGAAAAATTCCTGAGGCATAAAAAGAATTTTTGTTTTGTCGTCAGAAATTATTATTCCTTCTGCTCCGATATTCTGAAGGGGAGCTTTTGTTTCAACTGCAGCTTCTAAAACTTCAAGAACTGTTTTTATGGAATCTTTATCGTCAAAAGAAGAAGCAAGAGTTTTTCCGTGAAAAGCATCTCCCTTAAAAAATATATTTTTTGTTTCACCGTAAAATGTTGTTTCTTCAAAGACCCATGGGGCAAAGTTCCACTTAGAATTTTCTTTTGATGCAATTACGCCTTTGTCAGTTTTTATTCGCTGTGAATATTTGATTCTGGAAAAAGATTCTTCATTCATTCCGGAATTCATATAGATTGAATTGTTTTCAAAAAAGATTAGATTCTGCATGGAAGCTGCCTTTGAAGAATTTTGAGTTTGCAAAAAAAATGCACAATGACAAATTTAAGCTGCCATTGTGCACTGGTTATTTTTAGTGATGGAAAAGACGGATGCCGTTGAAGCACATGAACATGTTGTATTTGTTTGCTGCTTCAATAACATTGTCGTCGCGGATTGATCCACCTGGCTGTGCAATAACTTTTACACCGCTTCTGTGAGCTCTTTCAATATTGTCGCCGAACGGGAAGAATGCATCTGAGCCGAGAGCAACGTCTGTGTTTTTTGCAATCCATGCTTTGCGTTCTTCGCGTGTGAAAACTGCAGGCTTTTCTTCAAAGAAGTTCTGCCATACGCCTTCTGCAAGTACGTCTTCGTAATCGTCGCTTGTGAAAACATCGATTGTGTTGTCGCGGTCTGCACGCTTAATGTCTTTCTTGAACTTAAGGTTAAGAACCTGAGGTGCCTGTCTGAGCCACCATTTGTCTGCCTTGTCTCCTGCGAGTCTTGTACAGTGAATGCGTGACTGCTGTCCTGCACCAATACCGATTGCCTGTCCGTCTTTAACATAGCAAACTGAATTTGACTGTGTGTATTTCAAAACGATAAGTGCAATGATGAGGTTATCTCTTTCTTCCTTTGAAATTGTCTTGTTGTTTGTTACAGCATTTTTCAAAGCTTCATCATCAATCTTGATAAAGTTGTGTCCCTGTTCAAATGTAACACCGAAAACCTGTTTCTTTTCTGTTTCTGCAGGAACATAATTTGGATCAATCTGAAGAACACAGTAACCGCCCTTTTTCTTTTCCTTAAGGATTTCAAGAGCATCTGCGTCATAACCTGGAGCGATGATTCCGTCTGAAACTTCCTTTTTGATAAGAAGAGCAGTTGCCTTGTCACATTTGTCGCTGAGTGCAATGAAGTCACCGAATGAAGACATGCGGTCTGCACCACGAGCACGGGCATAAGCACAAGCTAAAGGTGTAAGTTCTACATCATCTGTGTAATAAATTTTCTTGAGAGTGTCAGAAAGCGGAAGTCCGATTGCGGCACCAGCTGGAGAAACATGCTTGAATGATGTTGCTGCAGGAAGTCCTGTTGCTTCTTTAAGTTCTTTTACAAGCTGCCATCCGTTAAGGGCGTCAAGAAGATTGATGAATCCAGGTTTACCATTAACAACTGTAACAGGTAAATCACCTTCTTCCATAAAAACACGAGCCGGCTTCTGATTCGGATTACAACCGTACTTAAGTTCCAATTCTTTCATTTAAAACTCCTGAAAAAATAAAATAAAAAAAATATATATAAGCGAGTTTGTGAAACAAACTCGGGAAGCAGATGCGCTAGCAGCTGCGCCGATTACAACCATACTTAAGTTCCAATTCTTTCATTTAAAACTCCTAAAAATTGATACGTGAGTTTGTGAAACAAACTCGGAAAGCAGATGCTTTATCAGCTGTGGCATAATGCGAGTATATTATAGAAAAAAGTGAAAATTTTCAATCAAGTTCGGCGAGTTCTTCCCAGCGCTCGTATGATTTCTGTAGTGTTTCTTCAACTTTGCCGTAGTCTTCTCCTGCTTTTTTTGCAACAGTGTAATCGCTGTCTGCCATTAATGCTTCAAGCTCAGATTTTTTTACTTCAAGTTCTTCAATCAGTTTTTCAAGCTCTTCAAACTCTTTCTGTTCCTTAAAAGTTTTTTTGCGTTTTGCAGGAGATGCGGATTGTGTTGCTGACTGCGCTGACTGTTCAGCTTCCTTCTGTTTTCTTTCTTCAGATTTTGATTCTTTTTCCTTTAAGAATTCTTCACGATCTTCTTCTTCCTTCATCTGAATGTATTCACTGCACTTACCGACAAAGCCGGAAACATTTCCATCGTCTTCAAGAATGAACATTGTGTCTGCAACTTTATCCATAAAATATCTGTCGTGACTTACAATCAAAAGACAGCCCTGAAATCCCATCAGAAACTGTTCAAGAATATTCATCGTAAAAATATCAAAATCATTTGTAGGTTCATCAAGAATTATAAAATTCGGATTGCTGATTAAAAGCCGCACAAGATATAGTCTCTTTCTTTCACCGCCGCTTAAAGTGCTTACCGCACAATGCTGAACTCTTCCTTCAAATCCAAACTGCTCAAGAAAAAGTGAAGCACTTAAAGTTGTTCCGTCGTTTAGCTTCATTACATCAGCCGCTTCCTTAATATACTCAAGTACCGTCAGAGTCGTGTTGGGGAAATAAGGATTTTGTTCGTAGTATGCAATGTGCGTGTTTTCACCGATTACAATTTCACCGCTGTCAGCTTTTATTTTCCCCGTGATGATATTCAGTAAAGTTGATTTGCCGCTTCCGTTATTTCCGAAGATACCGATTTTTTCTCCCTTGTTAAAAGTGTAAGAAAAATTTGAAAGCACCGGATGACCAGAGCCATTTGCAAATCCTTTCGGGAAATTTTTAGAAATATTTTTAAGCTCAAGAATCTTACCGCCAAGACGACGACCTGCAACCTCAAAAGTAAATGAAGTTTCTTTTTGAAATTTTTCTCTATTAATCAAAGCCATGTCGCGCTGAATTCTTGCCTTTGCTTTTGTACCTCTTGCACATGGACCGCGACGAAGCCAGTCTCTCTCAAATCTCAAAACGCTTTCAATTCTGCGTTCAGTATTTTCTTCAATCTGGGCTTCGATTTCTTTTTTTTCAAGATAAGTTGAATAGTTTCCGACATAGAGTTTTACTTTTTTTCTTGTCAGCTCGTAAATGTTATTGCAGACTGCATCAAGAAAATATCTGTCATGTGTTACCATCAAAACAGTTCTGTTAGTTTCCTTTAGATAATTCTGCAGCCAGTAAATTGTTGAAATGTCCAGATGGTTTGTAGGCTCATCAAGAAGAAGAAGCTTTGTGTCTTCAACAAGAACTTGGGCAAGTGCAACTTTTTTAATCATCCCGCCGGAAAGTTCGCTCATTTTTCGTGAAAGATCATTGATTCCAAGTGTTGATAAAATCGATTTAACCTGAGCTTCATAATTCCACAAATCGTCAGCATTCATTTTCTGATTAAGCTGATCAAATTTATTTTGAATTGACGGAGTAATATTCTGCTCCATCTGAGAACAGATTTCTTCATATGCGCGGATTGTCTGAAGCTTTGGAGAGTTGCTTTTAAAAATGTGCTCGCGGATTGTATCGTCTTTGTTGAAGGTCGGAGTCTGTGGCAAAAGAGAAACGCCTGCAGATTTATTAATTACAACAGTTCCTTCATCAGGTTCAAGAACTCCTGCAATTGTGTTGAGCAGAGTAGATTTTCCTGTTCCGTTTCGGCCTATAAGTGCAGCCTTGTCTCCTTCATTGAGACCAAAAGTTACGCCTGTAAAAAGATAATTTTCTCTGGAGATTTTAGCGAGATTGTTAATAGAAAAAATATTCATGCAGGGATTATATCATTTTATAAAATCCGTTATAATACGCAACATGAAAAAATTATTATTTTCTATTGTTATTGGTATTTTGGGTGAGTTTTGTTTTTCTGAAGAGAGTCTGTCTCCTCAGATTGTAAAAAAACTTAATGCTTCTGTTTTTGAAGTTGTTGTTGAAAAAAATGAAAATGATACACTTTCTTATGAAAAGCCTCTGCCTTACGACAAGCTTCCATATGCAACAAGAACTTCAAAGTATGATTCGATTGGAACTGCATTCTTAATGAGCGACGGAAATTTCTATACAGCTCAGCATGTGTTCCATTTTACAGTAAAATCTCTTCACGGTGATTTTTACATCCGCAAGGCTGATCAGAGCGTTTACAAAGTAGATAAAATTCTTAAGTGCAGCGCTGACAGAGATTTCGTAATTTTTTCTGTAAAAGATTTTGTTGCAGAAAAAGATGCGGGCCTTGAGTTTGAAGAAAATCTTGAGCTTAACTCTCAGGTTTATGCAGTTGGAAATGCACAGGGTGAAGGAATCATAATCCGCAATGGACTTTATACAAGTGAGACTCCGGAAAATCGTGACGGTGAATGGAAGTGGCTCAGATTCTCTGCAGCAGCAAGCCCTGGAAACAGCGGTGGTCCTCTTGTTACAACAGACGGAAAAGTTGCAGGTATTATCACAATGAAGAACGGTTCAGAAAATTTGAACTATGCTCTTCCTGTAAAAGAATTGAAAAATGTAAAAGATAATTCAGGTGTTTTCCATCTTCGTCATGTTTACGGAATTGCAAATATTGAAAATCTTCGTGAATCTTTTGACATGGACTTTACAATCGAACTTCCAAAAGATATTGATGAATTTAAAAATATTGCATACGAAAAATATTATGAGCTTACAAAAAATGTTTTTGAAGGAATCAGAGCAAAATATGGAATCGCAGGAACTGAAAATGTTTCTAAGAAAGAACCTGGCAGTGATCTTTTAAATTTCCCTAAATCAATCAGATTCCCTGAAATGGTATGCCGTGACAGCAACAACAAGTGGAACAGTTATTATCCGAAAGATATTGAAGAAGTAAATCTGGATGATAACGGAGTTTTGTATTACGGTTCAATTGCAGGCTTTACTTTGTTCAAGTATAAAATGCATGACAGTCAGAAAATCAAAGACCTTCTTGAAAATCCAAAGGTGATGATGGATGATCTGATTGTGCATTATGGATTTACAAGAAGTTTTGCCGGAGAAAAAATTACAGTAACTTCTCTTGGAACTCCTACAGAAACTTTTGATCATGTTGATGCACACGGAAGAAAATGGCTTGTTGATTTTTATGCTGTTCCTTTTGTTGATGCAGGAATCCTCTGCTATAAAATTCCTGTTCCAGACGGATTTGTAATTCTCTTTAAGCTTGCAAGTTATTCTTCTGTTTCAAGCGGACTTTTACTTGATCTGGAATTTATTTCTGATTATATAATTATTCCATACGACGGAAAAATTTCTCAGTGGAAAGAATATCTTTCACTTGATGATGCAGTTTATCCGAAGCATGAATTCTTAAAAGGTTTATCATTTGATTTAACAAAGAATAAATTTGTAATCGATTCAAATTTCTGTTCTGCTGAAATTTCTGAGAAGAATTTAAAGATTGAAGAAAATGATACTGTAGATCTTTCAATTCGTCTTGCAGCAGATGAGAAGAAAGGTTTCCATAATGAAATCTGTGCAATTGGAATTTCTATTGATGAAAATGAAAATTCAGAAACATACCTTTTTGCAGGAAAGTCTTTTGAGCCACATAAGAAAGCTTCAAAAAGCGTAAAGGATGACTGGAAAGTTAAGGAATCAAAAAGCATGCCGTTTACAAATTCTGTAATTGAAGACGGAAAAGCTGTTTTCATTGCAAAAGTTGTAAAAGAACAGAAAGGAATCCTCTGCTATGTATTCCTTGAAAAGAGCAGCCTTGAAAAAAAGAACCTCAAAAAAGTCTTTGAAAAACTTCAGAAAAGTATAAGTTTTAAATAATTTGTAAAATTAAGAAAAAATAACATTAATTTATAAATTGGCGCGAGGGAGTATTGAGTGGGGCGAAAATATTCTGTTTGTTGGTGTCGCGAAGCGACAAAGTAAATAGTTACTTTACAACAAACAGTATATAGCGCTATATAGCGCGGTTTCGTCACACTCAAGACGACTGGAAGCCAATTTTTAAATTTATAATTATTTTTAAGATTTGTGGTTTTTTTTATTTATTTTTATTATCTTTATTTAAAACGAAAGGGCAGTTTTTGAAAGTTACTGACTTTTGAAGCTGTCTTAATAAATCTTAATTACTTTATAGGAGTTATATATTATGGCTAAACAGCTTGTTTACAGTGAAGACGCACGTAAAAAAATGCTCTCTGGTGTAGAACAGATTGCACGTGCAGTAAAAGTTACACTCGGTCCATGTGGACGTCTTGTAATGCTTGATAAAAAATATGGTGCACCAACAATTACAAAAGACGGTGTAAGCGTTGCAAAAGAAATTGAGCTGAAAGATCCATTTGAAAACATGGGCGCTCAGCTTGTTCGTGAAGTTTCTTCAAAGACAAATGATGTAGCCGGTGACGGAACAACAACTGCAACAGTTCTCGCTTATGCAATCGTTCGTGAAGGACTTAAGGCTGTATCTGCAGGAATGACACCAATCGAAATTAAGCGTGGTATCGACAAGGCCACTGCAATCGCTGTAGATGAAATTAAAAAGAATTCACGCGCTGTAAAAGGCAACGAAGATATTACACACGTTGCAACAATCTCTGCAAACAACGATCCTGAAATCGGTAAGATTCTTGCTGATGCAATTGAAAAGGTTGGAAAAGACGGCGTAATTACAGTTGAAGAATCAAAGAACATGGACACAACTGTTAAGACTGTTGAAGGTATGCAGTTTGACCGCGGATATATTTCTTCATACTTTGTAAATGACCGTGAAAGAATGGAAGTTAATTACAACGACGCTTACGTTCTTATTTACGACGAAAAAATCAGCGTAATGAAAGATCTTCTTCCTGTTCTTGAAAAAGTTGCACAGACAGGTAAGCCACTTTTGATCATTGCAGAGGATCTTGAAGGTGAAGCTCTTGCAACTCTCGTTGTAAATGCAATCCGTGGAACACTTAAGTGTGTTGCAGTTAAGGCTCCTGGATTCGGTGACAGACGTAAGGAAATGCTCAATGATATCGCAATTCTCACAGGCGGAAAAGTAATCACAAAGGATCTTGGACTTAAGCTTGATACAGTTGAACTTTCTGATCTTGGTCAGGTTAAATCTGTAAAAATCGACAAGGACAACACAACACTTGTTGATGGTTCTGGTGATAAGGCAGCAATAGCAAACCGCATCGCAGAAATCAAAACACAGATTGAAAAATCTACTTCTGAATACGACAAAGAAAAGCTCAAGGAACGCCTTGCAAAACTTTCTGGTGGTGTTGCAGTAATCAACATTGGTGCAATCACAGAAACAGAAATGAAGGAAAAGAAGTTCCGCGTAGAAGATACACTTGCAGCAACACGTGCAGCACTTGAAGAAGGAATCGTTTGTGGTGGTGGAATCGCACTCATTCAGGCAAGCAAAGTTCTTGATGAATCAAAGGTAGAACTTACTGGAGATGAAAAAGTTGGTTTCGCAATCATTAAGCGCGCACTTGAAGAACCAATCCGCCAGATTGCAGAAAATGCAGGAGTAGACGGAAGCGTTGTTGCAGATAAAGCAAAGAACGAAAAAGAAGGCTTCGGCTATAATGCAGCTACAGGTGAATGGGTAGACATGATGAAGGCTGGTATCATTGACCCTGCAAAGGTAACAAGAAGTGCCCTTCAGAATGCAGCATCAGTTGCAGGAATGCTCCTTACAACAGAATGTGCAATCACAGACATCCCGGAACCACCAGCACCAGCACCTGCTGCAGCACCTGATATGGGTGGTATGTATTAATTCTATAAGTAATCTCTTGCGAGTTTTCGAAAGAAAACTCGGGATTTCCGCATTAGAGAAAATACATGGCTCGCTCCGTTTGGGGCGAGTTTTTTTTATTTCCAGTTAGAGTTTGAATATTTTTCTCTGTAGCTCTTGGGTGTGATTCCGGTGATTTTTTTGAAGATGCTTATAAAATGCGAGTGAGTGCTGAAGCAGAGTTCTTCGCTGATTTCGGTGTATTCTTTTTTGCTGAACTTAAGCATGCCTTTTGCCTCTTCAATTTTTACCTTGTGAATATAATCAGTCATTGAAGAGCCGGTTTCTTTTTTGAAAATATGCGAAAGATATGCAGTGCTAATTTTGCAGTGTGAAGCAACATCACTTTGAGTAAACGGCGTAAAAATATTTTTGTGAATGTAATCAATCGCTCTTGTAATTGCAGTGGATTTATCGCGGATTACAATCTCTCTCATTGACTCTGTAAATTCCAGAACCATTTCTCTGTGAAGCTGACGGATGGAATCAGTATTGTTTGATTTGTCTGCCTTGCGGATATAAATGTCGCTTAAAGTATAAGCAGTTTCTGCAGGCAATCCGCCTTCCATACAAAATCTAGTAATCAGCGCAACGGCAATTATAAAATGATATCGCACATTGTTCACAGGTTTATCTGAAAGAACACCAAAGCTGTTTCCGTCTGCAAGAGGACTTAAAAGTTTTTTTACAGACGTTATATCTCCTCTTTTTACAGCCGAATAAAATTCAAGCTCGCGGTTATAATTTGCATGAGAAATTTTATTTTCACTTTGAAAAAAAAGTGCTTCCTGAAGTTCCTGTTTTGCATTCATCGTATGACTGATTATAGCTTTTAAAGTTGTTTATATATAGAGATTTTTGTTAAAATGTTATTACTCGGAGATTTTGATGAATGAAAAAAAGAACGGCCTTCTATTCTATTCTATTCTATTCTATTCTATTCTATTCTATTCTATGTTTAACTTCGTGTGATTTTTTTAATAATTGTACAAAACTTAAAGAACTGATTTTTAATGCTTCTACATTCCATCTTTCTAATACTATGTTTGATGGATGTTCAAGTTTAGACAGACTTACTATTTATGGTAATGTAATAAATTGGCCGAGCGGAATATTCAGTAACTGTGGACATTTGGGGCTTATTGATTTTATGAAAATTCGGAGTGTCATTTTAAAAGTAAAAATGCGGAAGCCCCGGATGGAACTTCCGCTGGAAAGTTGTAGTAAGCTATTCAGCTTTTACAGTTATTACATCACTTACGGTTTCCACTATAGATTTGCGGCTTTTATCTTTGGCAAGGTAAGTTGTGCGCAGAACTATTCTGTAGCTTCCTTCTGTGAGTGAATCCATTACAAAGAAGTTCAGCTCTGTTGGCTTGTTGCGGAAAATGTTTGATTCATCTACTTTTATCCATGAAGTTTCGTCCGGGTTCATTTTCCCGTCTGAATCAACTGGTGCAAAGTAAATTCCCCAGTTTTCACCACCGAGTTTTAATCGGCTTCCTGTAATTCTGCAAGGCTTTCCTTTAGTTAGTGTGTTTTTTGATTCTACGTCCGACAAATCTGTAATTTCAGTTATTTCAGGACTTCCGTCTGCATAAACAACCTTATCTACGCTTAATGATGCGATTGCCTCGTTTGCAAGACTTGTTGGCGTAAACTTGATGTAAAAGTTGCCGCTTTCTGAAACATCGCTTTTTCCTTTGGCATTGCACTTCATGGCAATGTACATAGTTCCAAGGTCAAGGACGTTTACTGCTTTTCCTTGTTCAAGCATTTTGAGGATTTTCTTTTGAATAAGAATTGCGGCAAACTGGAGCATGTAAGGATCCATGCCCTTGTTGTCTTCTGCAATCTCAGAAAGAATGTTTTTGAATTTTGCTGTATTACGGCTGACTGTAGCGTAATAAGTTCCGTCTTTTGTGAAATTGTTTTCATGCAAAGTCACGCTTAAAATTGAAGAGCTATTTTCCAGTGTGGAAATATTTTCTATAGCCATGTGTTTATCCTACTGTCTTTTTTAACGGGCGACAGTCCCCATGTGATTTTTTAGAATTTCATACGAAATTCGCTTTTTTGCAGAAAATTCTGCGTTAAAAAAAATTTGTAATTTGGCGTGTGCGGCACTTGCAAAAAATCACAATAGAAAGTAGGATAATCTTAAGAATAAGAGCAGATTTTCTGCTTTCTATTGTTTGAAGGCTTAAGACTATTGGCGTAGTTTTAGGCCCTTTTTTTTGCTGCCGCCAGAACAATCATACGGCACATCTTTCAACCTCCTGTGTAAAATTTCTAGTGTCATTAAGAGCTTCAATTAAGTTCTTGCCAGCCGTTTTGATAAGTCCGCAGACAAACTGAATCAACGGAGATACAAGATATTTTTGCATAATCTCCTCATCAGTTTTGCCTTCAATAAGTCGCTCTGGACTTAATACGAGCGATGTAATTTTATCAGTCTGAAGCTCATGCTGCTCCATTTCAGATGAATCAGTGCTGCATAGTGCAGTCTTGAATTCAACGCACTGCATGGCATTCAAAAGCCGCAGGGCAATCGACTGGATGCAGTGTACGACCTCGTGCGCTATAATAATTACATCCAGTGCAATGCCGGCAAGGGCTCTTTCGTAAACATCACTTCTTATTACGATTTTGTTTGTTTCAGGATTATAATATGCCTGAAGAAACGTACTCTTTTTCCAGTCTTTTACATCGATAATTTCGTAGTTAAACGATTTATCAAAAAGTGGAATGATGTTTTCCATCACATAGATTGGTTCAAATCTTCCGTCTGTACCGCAGCCGCATAAAAGCCGTGTCCAGAATGCTGTAAGATGCATCCCGTCATCTGTAAGAACCAGAGCCTCTGCTTTTGGTTTCTTTATAGCTGTCTCAATTTGTGCTTCATACTGACACACTTCCATCCTGATACTCTCCTGAACTTTCAAATTTTTTCAAAAGTTCCTTAAGCTGATTTACCTGTTCGGCAGTAAGCCGTGAAAAATCTTTTGCAAACATTACTGCGGTTTCCACATAGTTTGCTTCTGTTTTTTGCTCTGTAAAATCTACATTAACAGCCCCCTTGACCTT
>JAILEY010000051.1 GCA_024687165.1 Treponema sp. | reverse complement strand
TCTATTTTCTTTATGGATTATTGAATGTTTAAGCTTTTCATTGTTATTTTTATATTGTCTGCCTGCATTTTTTGTTACATTACGAAATCATAAATTTTTTGAATAGGGTATTTGAAGAAAATAGGTTAAATTTTTTTTCTGATGATGGTAAATTTTTATCTTTGAGAGATCGAATTATAATCAGCAAGAAACGTGCAAAAATTACGAGCGAAATTGTAAATCGTGGTGAGCCTCAAATAAAAAACTTATCTTTATTTAAATTTCTTGTGAGATTTCAAAATATACAGAAAATCTTAATTAAAATAATTATTTTTTCATTTGGTGGATTATTAGTTTTACATATTTTTTTTATAAAATAAAAGTTATAGTTTTTTTATTCCCTGCTACATACAGCGTTTTCATCCAGTCTGAAGACGCGCTACTTACTCCTACAAATATTAACCTGTCAGAAAATAAAAAAAAGGACCGCACGGATCCTTTGAAATGCATTGATTCTTTATTTAAGTTCTTCCCGGATTTTAAGCATTCTTTTGAAGGCTGAATTTTCTTTTTTCATTTCTTTTGAACCGCGTGTGATGTTGCAGAGAGAAATACCGTATTTCTTTGCGATTTCGCGCTGTGTTGTTCCTGCTTCAAGTTCTTTTACAAGATTCCATCGGTTTGAAAAATCCTTCAGTTCTGCCTTTGTAAAAAGACATTCAAAAAAATCATTAATAAGCTGAGGATCTTTGATATAAGCTAAAAGTTCGCAGATTTCTTCTACTGATTTCTGCTGTAGAATGGAAATTTCCTGAGAATCTTTTTCTGATAAACCGGTTTTTTCTGATTCTTTTTTCATCTTGCTTTTTTCTGTGGTATTTGTCTATCTATCCAGTCAGTTAGTCGGGTAAGGCGGGTTCGAACCGCCGGCCTCAGCGTCCCGAACGCTGCGCGCTACCAACTGCGCTATTACCCGAATCAATATGTCAAAATCTTACTTCATTTTTTTCTTTACTTCAATAGGTTGAGGGGGTATAATTTTTGTATTATGGCAGATACAACAATAGTTAATTCAAGTCCTCTTGGTCAGCACCTCGACAGAATTGCTGAATCACAGCAGGTTTCATATCTTGTTTTTAATAAGAAGAAAATTAAAATCACTGCAAAAATTACAATGGGTCGTGAAAGTGACAATGACATCGTAATTGATTCAAAGCTTGCAAGCAGACATCATTGTATCATTCAGAAAATCCGTGATGCATACTTTGTAAAAGATGAAGGCAGTACAAACGGAACTTTCCTGAATGGAAGAAGAATTCCGCCTGATAAGTATGTAAAGCTTAATGCCGGTGACAAATTAACAATCGGATCTTCAAATCTTATCATGGGCTAGAATGCTTACTGAGCAGGAACTGGAATCTTTTTATATCTCGCTTTCTCAACTGACAGATGATTTCCCAGAGGAGCATTTCCTTCAGAATTTCCTGGATGAATCTGTAGAAAGTCTTTTATCTGAAAAAAGTGATTACAGACCGTCTTATGGGAAAAATGCAGGTTCTCTCCTTGATTTTACATCCTCAGATTTTTCTTCTCTTCCGGTAATAATCGTTCCTGACATACATGGTCGTGTTGATTTTTTGCTTCATATTTTAAAATTTAAGCTTCCTGAATGCGGATTAACTGTCCTTGAGGCGCTTAACGAAAAAAAAGTCATCGTTGTATGCGTTGGAGATGCTGTTCATTCAGAAGCACGTGGAATTAAACGGTGGCTTTCAAGTTATGCAGAGTGGTCCATGGACGTTTATGCCGGACCTGACATGCAGAAAGAAATGAAAGAAAATTTTGCTGTATGGCAGATTTTGATGAAGCTGAAAAATACGTTTACTGCAAATTTTCATTTTTTAAAAGGCAATCATGAAAATGTAATGAATGAAACGGGCATGGGAAATCTTGCATTTAAAAAATTTGTGCAGGAAGGACAGATGTGCTGTGATTTTATCCGTCAGGTTTATGGAGATGTTATTCTTCATCTTATCAGTCTCTGGGAAAAATCTTTGCCTTTATGCGCTGTATTTCCGCGTTTTTGCGTAAGTCATGCGGAGCCTCGTGAGGTTTATGCAAGAACAAAATTGATTCGCGCAAAAAAGGATGAAAATGTCATTCTTGGTCTTACCTGGACTGCAAATGATGAAGTTTATGATGATACCTGTATAAAGAATTTTAGAAAGCTCAATCCAAAATTTGAGCCTGGTAAAATAGTCTGGGTTGGTGGTCACAGACCTGTTAAAGATACAGAATTTTATCTGAGGCAGAATGGAGCTTATCTGCAGATTCATAATCCGGATGAAGAAAATATACTTTTTGTAAAACCCTCTTCAGAAATTGATGTGAAAAATATTTTTTCAGTAAGATAAAAAAAATCTTTAAATTTTCAGGAGTTCATATGGCAGCACCAGAAATGATCGGAAAGTACAAGATCCTCTCAGAAATTGCAAAGGGCGGAATGGGTACGGTTTATCTTGCGGTTCATCCTTCATTGAAGCGTCAGGTAATCATCAAGAAACTCATGCTCAAAAATGGTGCCGGTTCAATCCGTGAAAGATTCAAGCGTGAAGCTCAGATTCTTCTGGATCTTTCAAGTCCGTATGTTTTAAGAATGTTCGATTATTTTTCTGAAGGCCGTGCTGATTATATTGTTCTTGAATTTATTGACGGTATGAGTCTTGATAAACTGATTGAAAAACAGATTTCGCTTCCACCGGTTCTTGCACTTCTTGTTTTTCAGGATGCATGTCTTGGACTTAAAAATGCTCATTCAAAAAATATTGTTCATCGTGACATTAAGCCTGGAAATATTTTGATTTCAAAAAGAGCTGAAGTTAAGCTTGCAGATTTTGGAATTGCCAGCGGTGAAAAAGAAAGTGAACTTCAGATTAAAAATTCTGCGTCAGATAAAACAATTACATTTGATGCTGCAAGTTCAATCACTCAGGTTGGTTCAACTTTGGGAACTCCTGCTTACATGTCTCCTGAGCAGCTTACCGATTCAAGCAGTGTTGATAATCGTGCGGACATTTATTCTATGGGCGTTATGCTTTATGAAATGGTTACTGGAACAAAACCTTATGCCGGTGACATGGCTCCTGCAACGATTGCAAAAATCAAAAAAGGAAAATATATTCCTCCTGAAAAAATTGATAGAAAAATTCCGCGCATTGTCCGTGTGCTTGTAAAAAAGATGATGAAACCGAATCCTTCAAAAAGATATCAGTCCATCGATCCTGTAATTTCTAAAATCAGAAAATATCTTAAAAAATTTGATACTCATGCTGTCCGTGTTAATCTTGCACAGGCAATTATTTCCCCAAAGCCTCTTGTGTTTCCTGATTACGTCCCAAAAAATCACAAGAAAAAGGCAATTACTCTTTCTGTGATTGCAGCATGTATTTTACTTGGGCTTGGACTTACTGCATGGAATTTAGGTTTTATACATAAAATATTTTTGAGAAAGTGGTATACTCCGGTTTATCTTTCAATCACTGTGCCTTCTTCTGCATTTGATGATTCAGATCTTCCTGCAAAGGCATATTTTTTTGAAAATGACAACAACAAGCTTCCTGAAGTAAAAAATTCAAGACGTGATTTTGAAAACAAAAAAAAGAAAAGCAGCAATGATGAATTTGTTGTATTTTACACAAGACCTGTCTATCTTAAAGCCGGTGAGTATCGGGTTAAAGTTGTAGAAGGTCCTTATGTCTGGTGGAAGAGCATCGTAGTCGGAAAAGATGAAATCAAGCTTGATTTGAGTTTCTTGAAAAATGCTGCACGGCCTATAAAGGTTCATCTTTCTGCTTTTGATTCTGAAACTTCTGAAGATATGAGCAGCCTGTGCAAATATATGATAAGTGCAAATGGTAAGTGGAATGAAATTTCTTCTGTTGATTTTTCAAAATTAACATCCGGTTCTGTTTATAAATTTCTCATCAGTGCTGAAGGATATTATGACGAATATTTTAGTCTGCGTCTTGACTGGTATCAGGATGAACTTTTTATAAACGGGAAAATGCGTAAAAAACAATGATGATTTTTATTCTTACAAAAAAGGATCAGGTTAATATCTGTGAACATCTTGCGTCTCTTATCCGGGAAAGTTTTCGCCCTGTAACTGTCTTTACTGATGCCGAGGAATTCTGGACTGCAATTCAGCTTGCAAAACCCGGTGAAGTTGAATATGTGATGATTGACTGCAGAACTTTTATGATTGATCTTTTTAATCCGTATGAAATGATGAAAAAAACTGATAATCCTGTTCCGATTGTAGTTTATAATGATCCTTATCCTGACAGCGACAGTCGAGCGGCTTTCTGGTTAAGAAAAAACAAGGATTATTTTGTTCCAAAGTTTATGGATGTTTCCCGTGTAGATCAGCTTCAGCATGCTTTTGTTGTTCTACAAGCTCATCTTAGAAATCAAAAGCTTAATAAATTTTTTGCCGTCGCCCGAGATTTTGAGCCGTTCCTGTCAAAGGAAGAGCAGCTTCTTCTTATTGATACTGAAGATTTCCGCAGAAAAAATAAACTTAGTCCTGCAAGATTTAAGCTTTTCATGAAGTTTTATGAAAACCTCAATGTGTCTTTTAGTGAAGAAGATTTGTGCAGTTTATTCTGGGATGATTTTTCGCAAAAGAGAGTGCAGACCCTTTACACTTACATTCATGATTTGAGAATTGCCTGCAAAAGAGAAGAGCAGGTTACAATCCTTATAGAACGCCAGTGCAAGGGCTGTTACTGCATGCGGATTTTCCTGGATCAAAATCAGAAAAAAGCCGCAGGTATTGTTTAGTTTATTTAATGTTTGACTTTATGAACTCAAGCTTCAGATCCTTGAGTTTTTCTGTCATGCTTACTTTGTAGATATGAGGGTTTAAGATTCTCTTGTATGAAGCGTCAAGAGTTTCAATTTCTTCCATCATTCTTCTTCTGCTGATTTTAAGCTGTTCTGCATCGCTGAGTTTTGGTTCAACGCGCTGACCTTTTGAAAGTCTCAGCTTAAGCATCGGTTTTACGCTTGAAGCTTTAAATGTGAACTGTCTGTAATCAATCATTGTGTGGAAATATCTGTATTCTTTTCCTGGTTCAATGATTTCATCTTCAAGTGCAAGAATATCTGCTCTTGCCATTCCAGATTCATCATAAAGGCGGAATACATTTTTGATTCCAGGGTTTGTTGATTTTGCAGGATTGTCACTGAATTTCATTACAGGCTTAGTCTGACCGTTTGAATTTCTTGCGGCAAGTTTGTAAACGCCTGTGAAAGATGCTTCGCTTCCACCTGTTACCATGTGAGTTCCAACGCCCCAGCTTGCAATCGGTGCATTCTGCTGAACAAGTGTTTCAATGATTTCTTCTGTAAGTTCATTTGAAACGCTTATGAATGCCTGAGGAAATCCTGCCTTGTCAAGTTCCTTTCGAACTTCTGCTGTAAGATATGAGATATCTCCTGAATCAAGGCGAACACCGAAATTGTATCCCTGTTCAACGAGTTTTGCTCCAACCTTAATTGCGTTTTTAATTCCGCTTTTGAGTGTGTCATATGTGTCAATTAAGAAAATTGTTTTCTGCGGATAAATTTTTGCGTATGCTTCAAATGCTTCAAGTTCACTTGGAAATGACATAATCCATGAATGAGCCATTGTTCCCATTACAGGAATTCCATAAAGCTTTCCTGCGATTGTGTTACTTGTTCCTGCTGCTCCACCGATGTAAGAAGCTCTTGTTGCTCCAAGTCCACCGTCTGGACCCTGTGCACGACGAAGACCGAATTCCATTACGCTGCCTTTTTTGCTTGCAAGCCAAACTCTTGCAGTTTTTGTTGCAATGAGGCTCTGGAAATTTACGAGATTGAGTACAAGTGCTTCAAGAATCTGTGCTTCAATCAGATTTGCATGAATTCTAACTATTGGTTCTTGTGGGAAAATTATCGATCCTTCTTCAAAAGAGTAAAGATCACCTGTAAACTTAAAATCCTTAAGATAATCAAGAAATCCTTCTTCAAAAATTTTCTGTTCTCTTAAGTATTCAATTTCATCTTCATCAAAAGTAAATTCTGTAATTGAATCAAGAAGAGGTTCAATTCCTGCTAATACAGAAAATCCTCCGTTGAAAGGCTGTCTGCGAAAGAACATGTCGAATACAACTTCCTGATTCATGTTGTTCTTCCAATAGCCCTGTGCCATTGTCAGTTCATAAAAGTCTGTAAACAATGCACTTTTGCTGATTGTCGAATGCATATCAATTCTCCTGCTTTGCGCGTTTTAATTTTTTTTTCAGAACGATTTTCATTCGTGCGAATAGTCAGCATCTGCTACTCTCAACTGGCGTCCTTTTGTAGAGAATATTATCATTTTGACGGTCTTTTTGCAAACCTCCAGGTAGCCCAGGCAATCAATGTTGAAGGAAGATATGTGCATAATCTGGAATTTATTTTCCATTTTAAAGCCCACATTGCAACAGCTTTTCCCTTTCCTGATTTTTTTAATGCATCGCGTACAGTTTTATCTGCGCTTTTCCCGTGAAGTACTTCTTTTCTTGCTCCGTTTGAGGCAACATTTGCAAATTCAGTACTTACTGATCCCGGGCATAATGCTGTAACTTTTATTCCTTTTTGTTTAAGTTCAGCTCTGAGTGCAGTTGTAAAGCTTAATACATATGCTTTTGATGCACCATAGACTGCAAAATTTCCCAAAGGTCCGTATGCTGCAAGACTTGCAACGTTTATTATTCTTGAACCTGCTTTCATGAAGGGAAGTGAGTATCCTGTAATTCCTGTCAGTGCAGTGCAGTTTAAATCGATCATCTGCATTTCCCTGTCTGTGTCTGTGTCTGCAAATTCACCGTAAGTTCCGAATCCTGCATTGTTTACAAGAACTGAAATTTCTAAATTTTCTTTTTTATTTTCTGCTTCAAGGAGTTCTTTGAAGTTTTGTGCTCCTTCTTTTCCGCTTAAATCAATCACAAATATTCTGGCATTTATTTTGCCTTTCAGTTCATCACGAACTTTAAGAAGTCTGTCTTCTCGGCGTGCAATAAGCCACATTTCATCTGCTGTTCTGTTTTTTTCGCATGCAAGCTGTTTTGCAAAGCATACTCCCATTCCACTTGAGGCTCCGGTGATTATAATTATCTTTCTCATGTTCCAATTATAGCATGAAAAGTATAAAAAATATTTTTTTTATTGATAATATAATTTTTTTGAACTATAATTTTTTTAGTAAATATAATTTTTGTTTTTTTGATGGATTAAAAAAGTGGTACAGAATAGAAAAGTAAGCAAAAAAGAAATGATTATTCATATAGAAGAGCAGCTCCGTGAAATCAGGGACGTTGACATTCTTCTTGAAAATATTCTTAGTGGTGCCCGTCAGATTGTAAACGCTGATGCAGGTTCCATTTATGAATATGACAATAAAAATAATCTTCTTTGCATACGTTACAGCCAGAATGATACCCTTACAAAAGAGCTCGCTCCTGGAGAAAAGCTTCCTTTTACTTCGGTGAGTTTTAATCCTACTCCGGATTCAATTTCCGGTTATGTATTGCTTTCTAAAAAAATTCTTAATTTACCAGATGTATATAATCTTCCGGAATTCATGGATGAAGGAAAAACTGTTCCGCGTCCTTTTGATTTTAATGATGTAAATGATCAGATAACAGGATACAGAACCCGTTCCATGCTTACAATTCCACTTATGATGGCAAATGGTAAGGTTCTTGGAGTTCTTCAGATTATAAATTCCAAGGATGAAAACGGTAACGTAATTCCTTTTGATAAAGATGCTGAATTTTACATTTCGCAGTTTGCTACAAAGGTTGGTTCAATTTATGAATATGCTTACCTTACAAGGCAGAATGTTGACCGACTTATTAAGATGGCAGGCTTCCGTGATCCAAAAGAAACTGGTGCGCATGTAGAACGTGTTTCAAGTTTTTCTGTTGAAATTTATGACCGTTATGCTTCGAACAAGGGAATCCCTCTTCGTGAACGTGAAAAATTTCGTGATAACCTTCGTATGGCTTCCCGATGTCATGATGTTGGAAAAGTTGCTGTTCCGGATGGAATTCTTAAAAAAGCCGGAATCCTTGATGATGATGAACGTGATATCATGAAGGGACACACATGTGTTGGTGCTCAGATTTTCTCACCTGTAGAAAATGAACTTGATGAAATGGCACGTGATGTTTGTCTTCATCATCATGACAGATATGATGGTGGAAGTAAGGGATATCCAGGGGATTATAATTACATGGATTATATTCCTGAAACAAAAATGCCTCATGAACTTGAGCAGGCTCTTAAGGGAGATAAAATTCCTCTTGCTGCAAGAATTGTTGCACTTGCTGATGTTTATGATGCACTCAGACACAGAAGATGTTACAAGGCTGAATGGTCAGTAGATGATACTTTTAAGGAAATTTTGAATGAGCGTGGAAAGCAGTTCGATCCTGACCTTGTAGACGCATTCATGCAGATTCGTGATCGTCTTGAAAAAATCAACGAATCAATCAGTTAATCTTTCAAAGGAATCAGCAAAGTTTTTTACGTCTTTTTCGCAGTATGAATTCCATTTGCCGCCTGTAGAAATCCCAAGTTGCCGTATTTGCAGACTGAGGTTTCTTTGAGCCATGCATTCCGCAATGTTTTTTTCTGTAAACTCTTTTCCTCTGTCATTCATCACTTTGATTTTTTTTGTTACGAGTCTTTCTGCTAGGGGAATGTCTCTTGTGATGACAAGTGTATTTTCTGATGCATTTTCTACAATGTAGTCATCAGCAGAGCCTTCTGTTTCAGGGCAAATTTTCATTTCAAAAAGTTTAGACTGGAATTCAAACGGAATATTTTTATTTGCCACGTATATGACTTTAAGTTTTTTTCGCTGAGCTGATTTTAAAATTATTGATTTTGCACCTTTTGCACAGGAGTCAGCATCAACGAAAATCTTTTCAATTTTCATAGAACCTCATCAATCTGTTCTATTAATCTTTGTGTAATCTCTTCTGCCTGCAGACTTTCTTCGGATTCCTGCTGTTGTGCTGAAAGAAATTTTTTCTGCTTCTCTTTGTATAATTCGTCAACAAGAGTTATTCCGGCCAGAATTGAAACTTTCATCGGGTCAAATACGCCCGTGCTGTTTTGAACAGAATCTGTAACTTCTTTGTAGAAATTTAAAAGCTTCTGAAGATATTCTTCGTCTTCGGGTACATCAGCAGAGAATGATGTTCCTAAAATATTGACTTGAAGTTTTCCCACGAGTTACCGGCCTTTTAGAAAATATCAAAGTTGTCGTTGAGAGTTGAATTTTGTGCAGGTGGAGGTGTGACGCTTTCCGGCTGTTCCTGTACTACCGGAATAGTTTGTTCCTGAATTTCTTCTACTTCAGGTTCTTCTGGTGAAGGTTCTGTATCTTCACTCTGGAAATAATTCTGATTTTCAGCTTCAGCTGAACCGTCTTCTGTAGTAAGAATTGAATTCTCAACTGCATCAAGACGATTCAGTGTAAGCAAAATGCTCTGCTCGATCTTATTCTGTGTTGATTCCAAAGAAGAAACTAACTCCGATTTTTCAGACAATGCGTTTGTGAGCTCGGCGCATTTTCTACGCAAAGCATCGTTGTCTGATTCAAGCTGTAAAACCTTAGCATTGAGGCTGTTGATTTTTTCTACAGCAGTTCCAACTTTTTCCTGCAATAACAAAACTTGATCGAGTGAAATCATATTTATGCCTTAAGTGCGTTCTTTGCTACTTCTACAACTGCCTTGAAAGCTGTTGGATCTTCAATAGCCATGTTGCTCAATGCCTTGCGGTTGAGTGTAACACCTGCTTTTGTAAGACCGTCAATAAATCGGCTGTATGACATTTCTTCAGCACGAACTGCAGCGCTGATACGTGCAATCCACAACTGGCGGTAGTCGCGCTTCTTGAGCTTGCGTCCTGAGTATGCATGATCAAGTGCTTTTACTACAGCGTCTTTTGCTGGTTTATAGTTTGATTTTCTGTCACCGTAGAACCCTTTTGCAAGCTTGAGGATCTTTACACGGCGATTCTTTCTTTTTGCTCCATCTACTGCTCTAGACATAGTTTACTCCTAAAAAAAAATTAACCGTAAGGAAGCTGCTGCTTGCGAATTCTAGCTGCAGAATCTTCTGAAAGAATACCTGCCTGACGCAAGTGCATCTTTCTCTTTGGTGATCTCTTTGTCAAAATATGACGAAGATTCATTT
>JAILEY010000044.1 GCA_024687165.1 Treponema sp. | reverse complement strand
TGTCTTCAGCCTTGTTTTGAATCGTCCACTAAGCAAGACCACGCTTTTTTTTACAGTACAGTACAAATAAAAAATTTGTCAATAGTTTATTGGACACAATTTTTCATGAGACATATTTCTTGGAGCACTTCCAGAATTCCTTTTTTGTCGCAGAAAACGCACGGAAATCAGCTGAATCCCGCACGTTTTCCGCTTCTGTCCGCCATATACCAATTTGTATGCCTACGGAGCAAATAATCCGGTACACTATATAGACCCTGATGGAAGAAAACTTTATATATGCGGAACAAAAGAATATATGGCTGCTGTTCAACAAGAGCTTCAACAACTTTGTTCAGATGTATCAGATGTAATCATAAATTTTGACACAGGGGAAGTTTTTTTATCTTCACAATCAACTACTATATTTTCAAACGGGTTTGAATTACTTTCATTTCTAATTAATTCTTCCAAGACAAATATTATTTGGCTTGGAAATAGTAAAATGATAAATCCAGAAGACGATAGTGTTTATGGTAATAGCTGTTGTAATTATAATAATATTGTTTTTTTAAAAAATGATGTGATGTATGGTAACAAAGCAAATGGACCTCAGAATTCAATAATTAATTTTGATCCTGAAAACTGTGTTGGTGGAGAAGATGATAAAGGTTCTGATTCTAGACCTCCATATGTCGGGGTAGCACATGAATTTGGACACAGCGAAGATTTTAATAAAGGTTTAATATATCCTACTCCGTCTATTCAGATCCCTGGTACGACTCCTGATTGTGAAAGAAATGCAATTGATCGAGAAAATCAAATACGTGAAGAACATGGTCTAGTAAAAAGAACATGGTATAATCAGCCAATTAATTAGGGAGAAATAATTATGAACAATAAAATAAAATTATTTTTCTTTAAATTAGTTGGAATATTTTTTTGTATTATATCAATAAGTTGTGAAAATAAGAAAACACATTTAAGGTTTGAATTTAAAGAAATTCAAGATATTTACAATAAAGAATTATTGTCAAAAGGAATAATTGAATTTAATCCTTTTTATGTAAAGTCTGATTTTTATGGAAAAGTAGAATCTCAGCTAAATGAATTAATAAAAGATGCCGATTATTGCTCAACTTTAATTATTAGTTCTATTAATTCTAATAAATGTACAATTGCTGTTATTTATAATATTAAAAATGAAATATATTATAATATTTGGAAAAATGATGGAGAACAAAGATTTGTTAAAATTCAAGAACCATATGCAATGGAAATATTAAAACAAGTTCCCCGAAAAGGTATGTCAATTATAAAATCACAACTTACAATTTTTGATGGCTCAACTAAATATTTAATAAAAAAAGTTAAACATAAAACATATTATTATGCAAATCATTATGGACCTGATGATAATGATTATAAACAATTATTAAATTTATTCAGTAATGCATTTCAAAAATCAAAATATACCCCCACATCTAGCGTCATTCGCTCTGCATGTGGAGGTTGATTTTACTCCCACAAATAGGGATTGATGTGACAAGAGTGTAAATTAGAGGAAAATTACCTCAAGAACAGAAAGGATAAAAAATTAGCTAGCTAATCTCAAGTAAATAAACTAGCTAATTTCAACCGAATAAGCCAAATAATTTCTGCTGCCATTACGGCTGATTTTCCGCGGTTCTGCGCTTTGAAATTGATAATGTGGCAAGGCTCATTTGTCATTCAGTAAAGTTGCGTTTCCGTCTTTATCAAGAGCGACCCCGATTTTTTTACCAGATTGGAGGGTATATTCCTTGTAAACCAGAATATCTTTTAATCCTTTTTCAGGAATTTGTCCGTTTTTATAGGGCATAAAATAAGATGTCTCATTAAAATACGGAAAATCAATTGTTGAAAAAAGAGAGTTATCAATATATTCTCTGCCGGTAAGCGCATACTCTCCGATTTTATATTCGACTTCTCTAATTCTGTTATCTTTTGTCAGCCATAAATATAGAAACCAATTTTCATCCTTCTCATATGGTTCTATGCTTATGATTTTTGAATCCTCAAAATTTGAAACATTATACTTGAACAAGGAAGGGGGCGTTTTATGCCTCAATATCAGTAAGTAAATTATAATGCCTGAAAAAAGCAGGATAATTGCACTTTCAATAAATATGATTTTATTCCGTGAGATTTTTAATTTCATTGCTGGTTCCCCTCAAGAAGATAATTGATTCATCGTCAATTTTATGGATTGTTTTAATTCCTCGGATTCTCATGAAGTGCATCCAGGAAATTTCCGGGGACGCACGATGATTATGCCTGGAACGTGATGTTTCCCTTGAGGAATGTCGCAATCACCTGTCCGGTTAATTTTTTCCCTTCCAGCGGGGTGAACTTTCCTTTGCTTGCAAATTCTTCTCCGCATACTTTCCATTCTTTTTTTGTATCAACAATTGTAAGGTCAGCATCATATCCTTCTTCAAGCAGGCCGACATTTTTAAGTCCAAGAATTTCTGCAGGATTTGCGCTCATCAGTTTTGAAAGCTGTTTAAGTGACATTCCGTTTTCTTTTACAAGAACTGTGTTGCAGACTGCAAAGGCTGTCTCAATACCGCTGAAGCCCGGTGCTCCGTTTTTTTTATCTTCTGCAGTGTGAGGTGCGTGGTCTGTTCCGATACAATCGGCACTTCCATCTTTAAGTGCTTTAATCAGTGCAGCGCGGTCTTTTTCACTTCTTAAAGGAGGATTTACAATGTTAAAAATATTCGGAGCTTTTTCTCCGCTTAAGCCGATGTGGTGCGGTGTGATTTCAAAAGTAATTTTCTGACCTTCAGCTTTTGCCTTTTTTGCGGCTTCTACACAAACTTCTGTGCTCACGTGGCAAAGGTGAATGTGACAGCCTGCATCTTTTGCAAGACGGATGTTTCTTAAGGTTGCAGTATCTTCTGCCTGTGCAAGGAGTGAGTCTGCAGTTTTAAGAAGAGCTGCTGCTTTTGTTTTATTATTTTTTTCGTGAAGTTCTTTTAATGCTTCTGTTCTGATTGGACGGGCTTTTGCGGCAAGAAAGGGATCTTCACAGTGGCAGGCAACAATCAGCTTCTTTTTTGCAGCAAGGCACATAGCATCGAACATAACAGAGGAATCCATAACTTCTTTTCCGTCTTCTGTGATTACCGGAACAACTTTTGGATTCAGTGAATCAAGATGAGAAATTGTTTTTCCGTCAAAATCTTTTGTAATTGAAACAGTTTGAATGATGTTGCAGTAGCCTGCTTCTTTTGCCTTAGCAATATTTTCTTCT
The DNA here is from genome assembly GCA_024687165.1 of Treponema sp. GTDB lineage: Bacteria > Spirochaetota > Spirochaetia > Treponematales > Treponemataceae > Treponema_D. Next base: position 4,674 of record JAILEY010000044.1, on the reverse strand, counting down.
GCCATTTTCTGGCTTGAACATACAGGATTTGTATTCGGCATGAGTACGCATGTTGTATATCCGCCTGCAGCTGCTGCCATACTTCCTGTTGTTATGTCTTCTTTCTGAGTCAGACCCGGGTCACGGAAATGTGCGTGTGTGTCAATGAATCCCGGCATAACAGCTGAACCGTGTGCGTTGAATTTTGCAACGGAATCGTCTGCAAGTAATTTTTTTAATGTATCTTTTTCAGGGAATCCCGCAATTTTAGACCCGCTCAAAAGAATTGCTGAATTTTTTTTGTCGATGTTTGCATCAACTAAGCGTGCGTTATAAATCAATAGAAGGTTTTTCATATTTTTCAGTATATTAATAATCAATTTTTTTTGCTATAATAAATTTACAGGGAAATGATGATGACAAAAACATTTGACAGCTGGTATTTATATGATGAATGGCTAACATCTCTTTCTGATCCGGAAGATGCAAAATCTTTAAGAAATTATAACATTTATAAAATCACAAAAATTTCAGAGCTTGGTGACGGAAAGCTTGAAGTTGAAATGGAACAAAAATAAATTTAAAAATCCCGCAATTGATATATAATGTGAATATGAAGAAATTTGTATTTGCATTATTGATTTTTTGTCTTGCAGAAGTAAGCATGATTGCCCAGAAATTTACTCTTGCCGTAATTCCTGACACACAGAATTATACCCGTTATGAAAAACAGAAGCGGCTTTTTTACTGGCACAACAACATAGATATTTTTAAGAATCAGACAAAATTGATTGCAGAAAGGAGTATTTCTAACGGCGGTGATATTGCATTTGCAGTTCATGTCGGGGACTTTGTTCATCATCTGAGTGACAGGCCTTCAGAGTGGAAACTTGCAGAAGAAGCGATGAGTATTTTAGACGGTAAGGTTCCGTTTATCGCTGTTCCTGGAAATCATGATTGTGACAAATATGTAAAAGTTAAGAAATCCAAAATGAAATATATGGAAGGCTGGACCTGGTACAACAAGTATTTTGGATGTGACAGTAAATTTTTTAAGGGGAAAGACTGGTACAAAGGTTCGTATAACGGGGGTGTTTCTTCCTGGGCAACTTTTAAGGCTGCAGGTCAGGAATTTCTTGTGATGGGACTTGAGTATGAACCGAAGCAGGATGTTCTTGAATGGGCGCAGAAAATTCTTGATGCTCATAAAAATCTTCCGGTGATTATTGTCATTCATGAGTACCTTGATGTTTTTGATGTAAAAGATCAAAAGGGGCAGGCTGATTTTGACTGGAGCTGGTGCCAGATTAAAGACGGAACTTTACCTTCTCAGCTTTATGAAAATTTTATCAGAAAAAATCCGCAGATTCTTTTTGTTCTTTGCGGCCATGAATATTCAAAAGCAAAAGGTGAAAGTTTTAGAGTTGACGTGAATGATGCAGGATATAAAGTTTATTCACTGCTTACAGATTATCAGGGAAGATCTGATTTATATTTTTGTCTGACACACAGAGAATGTGGTGACGGCTGGATGCGTTTCATGGAGTTTGATCTTGAAAAAAATGAAGTGCATATAAAAACATATTCAACAGAATTTAAAAAATATGAAACTGATTCAAACAGTGATTTTATAATTCAATTTGATTTTGACTGGAAAAAAAGATTTCATTAATAAAAAAGGGCAGCGATTCATTTGAATCACTGCCCTGGTTTCTTTGTGTATTTGTTCGCAGTACTAATATATTAATGAAGGAGGAATTATATTTTTACACGACGAGCACGTACATCAAAGAGAACTGCAATAATGAGAACTGCACCACGAACTACGTACTGGTAAGACTGGCCAACGCTCATCAAGTTCATACCGTTCTGGAGAGCATTCAAAACCAAAGCACCAATGATAGTTCCTGTTACCTTTCCAACACCACCGCTTGCAGAAACACCACCAATGTAGCTTGCTGCAATTGCGTCCATTTCAAAAGCGTTTCCTGCTGCAGGGCTTGCTGACTGAAGACGTGATGTGAAGAGAATTCCAGCTACACCTACAAGAACACCCATGCTTGCGAAAACAAACATTGTAATCTTTTTAACGCTGATACCGCTCAATTCTGCTGCTTCTGGGTTACCACCTACTGCATAGATGTGGCGGCCGAGAGTTGTATTGTTCATAATGAAGTGGTAGATTGCGAGGATAACCATTACAATTACGATTGTCCATGAAAGACCGTGGAACTGTGCAAGTTCTGTTCCGAAGAAAAGGATAAGTGCAGAGAAGAAAACCATCTTGAAGGTGAACATTCCTTTTGGTGAAACAGAAAGGTTATACTTCTGCTGATTGCGTCTTGCTGCTGTAGAGCTTGCAATCATTCCAATAATAAGAAGTGCTGTTGCTGCAAGACATACGAGGCTGTATCTGCTTGAACCGATTTTAATCATAGGGCTAGGAACGAATCCGTTTCCAAGAGCATTGAAGAACTTATTCTTAACGATAACCGTACCTGTTCCTTCTGTAACGCGCAAAAGAAGTCCGCGGAAAATGAACATACCACCCATTGTTACAACGAATGCAGGAATCATGAACTTTGAAACAAGAACACCCTGATACAAACCGATCAAGAGACCGATAATCATTGCAACTGCAATAACTGCAAGCACTGGAATGCCAGGGAAATTCTTCATAAGAAGAGCTGCAATAGCACCGATGAAACCACAGGCATAACCAACAGAAAGATCAATCTGTCTGATGATGAGCACCAGAGTCATACCGATTGCAAGAACTGCAACATAACCTGTCTGGTCAAAGAGGTTACTCAAGTTTCTTGGTGTGATAAATGTTCCTGCTGTTGCAAGAGCAAAGAAAATGAAAACTGCCATAAGGGCAATGAACATTCCGTAGTTTTTAACGTTCTTTTTCAAAAGTGTACCAATACTTCTATCAATCATTTTAGTCTCCTATGTAAAAACTTTTCGTTGGAAAAGAATTAGTTTTCTGTTGCAAGTTTCATTATGTTTTCCTGTGTAGCATCTTTACCGTCAATTTCACCGGCAATAACTCCACCAGATACAACATAAACTCTATCGCTCATACCAAGAACTTCAGGCAACTCTGAACTGATCATGATGATGCTCATTCCCTGTTCAACAAGTTTGTTCATAAGCGTATAGATTTCAAACTTTGCACCAACATCAATACCGCGTGTAGGTTCATCAAGAATAAGAACCTCAGGTTTACTCATAAGCCATTTTGCAAGTGAAACCTTCTGCTGGTTACCACCTGAAAGCTGCTTAACCTGAACATCAACTGAAGGTGTCTTAATCTTAAGGTCCTTCTTGTACTGTTCCGCGATTTTGATTTCCTTATTCTTGTCCAGAACAACGCCGTTAACAAGCTGATGCAATGATGCAAGAGTAATGTTCTGCTTGATGTCCTGTTCAAGAATAAGTCCATCCCTCTTTCGGTCTTCAGAAACATATGCAAGTTTATTTTCAATTGCCTTACGAGGTGTATTGAAATTAACAACCTTGCCGTTCATTTTCATCTGACCTTCGACTTTGTAGCCTTTTGGATTTCCGAACATGCTGAGTGCAAGTTCAGTTCTTCCGGCTCCCATAAGTCCAGCTATGCCTAAAATTTCTCCCTTTCTGACATGCATGTTTACGCCCTTCAAAAGCTGACGGCTAACTGCATAGTCATAAACTTTCCAGTCCTTTAGTTCGAGTGTAGTCTCACCAATATTTATATTTTCTCTTTTTGGATAGATATTTTTTATTTCACGGCCAACCATGTTTTTAATGATTGCATCTTCTGACAGTTCTTCTCTTGTCATTGTTCCGATTGTTTTTCCGTCGCGGAGAACAGTTACGTTATCTGCAACACGAAGAACTTCTTTGAGTTTATGAGAAATCATGATGCTTGTTACACCCTGTTTCTTAAGATCAACAATCAGGTTTAAAAGGTTATCGCTGTCATTTTCATTCAATGATGAAGTAGGTTCATCAAGAATGAGAATATTTACGTTTTTACTTAATGCTTTTGCAATTTCAACAAGCTGCTGTTTTCCTGTTCCAAGATCTTTTACGATTGTACTTGGGTCACAGTCGAGTCCAACTTTTTCAAGCTGTTTCTTTGCCTGAATGATTGTTTCATTCCAGTCAATTACGCCATTCTTTTTAATTTCATGGCCCATGTAAATATTTTCATATATTGAAAGTTCAGGAATAAGTGCCAGTTCCTGATAGATAATTGCAAGACCAGCTTCTTCACTGTCTTTTATTGATTTATAGCTCTGGATTTTCCCGTTGATTTTAATTTCCCCGGAATAAGAACCGTATGGATGAACACCGGAAAGAACTTTCATAAGAGTTGATTTTCCAGCACCATTTTCTCCAACAAGGAAGTGAATTTCCCCTTTCTGGACTTTGAATGTAACATCATCCAGAGCTTTTACTCCAGGAAATTCCTTAGTGATGTGTGACATTTCAAGAATTGTTTCGCTCACAATGCTACCTCTTTTCGTAAATTAATGAAGCAGGCTGCTCAAGTTGAACAGCCTGTTTTTTTCCAGAATTAGAAGCTGAGTTTTCCTTCTTCGATGTATCCGCTTGTTACAAGGTCTTTAACATTGTCTTTTGTGATAACAGTAACTGGAGTCTGCTTTGCAGGAACTTCCTTGCTTCCGTTTGTGTACATACCTG
>JAILEY010000034.1 GCA_024687165.1 Treponema sp. | reverse complement strand
AGGCTTTTTTTTTGCTGTTTTCATTGTCGTTCAATTTTACAGGTCGCGTTCTTGCTTCGCAAAACGCTCCCGCACATTGCTCCAAGTCTTCACAATGTGGGTACTCCAACGAAAACTCATATACTGAACAGACATTTTCGGGAATAAGGTTGCGAGTGACGCAGCAAATAAATATGACGAGCGAGATCTATAAATTCATTCAAACGTTATTATCATGTTTGACCCAGCAGTTTTTTCAGTAACTTTTCGAATGATCTCTTCTTTTTCTTCTTCTGTCAACGATTGATTATCCGGGATAAGCCAGTTTTTCATTGAGTTTTTAAAACAGACAAATCCACCGATTATCAGCTCTCCAAAAATTCTTACAGTTCTACCATTAATTTCTACGTCGATATATGTATTAGTTCCACTGATTTTTATCATGGTTCCTCTTCATCTCTAGGCAAAAAATCATTCCACCCATTTTCTATTATTCCTTATATATATCTTCAAGTGTATAAAGAATCAACTGTTGCAAGCAGAACTCATCAATCTCTTTATGACCAGATTTAGAGAAAAATCCGTATTTGTTGCAAACTAGACCAGTATTGTTTACCTGCTGAATTTCGTTCCACATGAGGTTTGAATCTAATTTACCATCACGGAATTTTGCTTCATAGAAAATATAGGAATTATCGTTTTCAGTGACGACATCAAATTCACCGTTTTTCTGATTTATAGGATCGTCATACCAGTACTTCCCGATTTTTTCAAAAGAATCTGCTAATTCACCTGAACGATTTTTACGGATTAAAAATTGTTTGCAGACCTGCTCAAATGCCAGTGGTACATAATGCTCTTCAAAATCGGCTTCAATGAATTTATCATAAAAAACTTCTGAATCCATTACGGCAAGAGTTGATTCAAAGGAGTCAAAGGCTAATGGTGGCAGACCAAAATTTTCTGCAATAATTTCGGAAAAAGATTTTACATTATTTATCTCAGAAGTTTCCTTGCATTCATAATATAAGGAGTATCCGTCAAGAATTGGAGAAACATTTATTTTGCGGCAGATACAAATAAGCAAAGATATTTTAATAAAAAAAATCCCGCACCTTATATTAATTTAAAGCATGCGGGAAATATGGAAAACAAGAAAACTAATTCAGAGCTTTTTTCAAAACTTCAAGATTCTTTTTCATTGCAGAAAGATATGTTCTTCCTTTTTTAATTTCATCTTCTGTTATAGACTGAAGTGAGTCCATTTCAAGAATTTCCTGATTTTTGTTCTTTGTGTTTGACACAATAGTTTTTGCAATTTTCTTGTCACCCTTTTCAATTGTAAGAACTGCATTCAACTTATATTCATCAACTTTGTTTGCAAGGAAAATAATTGTTTTAAAGCTTGCTTCTGTTTCTGCAGAACATCCGACAAAGGCAGCATAATATTTTAAACCGTAATCATCAGAAAGATAGCGGAACGGATAACGGTCACCAAAGAGAAGAACTTTTTTATTTGAAGCATTAACAGCTTTTGTATATTCTGCTTCAAGATCAGAAAGCTGTTTTACATAAGAAGCAGTATTCTTTTTATATACTTCTGCATTTTCTTCATCAAGCTTCTGGATTTTTTCAGAAAGAGCCTCAGTGATTAAAACTGCATTTTTTACAGAAAGCCATACATGTTCATCATATTCAGCTCCTTCTTCATCATGATGATGGCCATGTTCATGTTCATGCTCTTCACCTTCTTCATGTTCATGTTCATGCTCATGCTCTTCACCTTCTTCATGTTCATGTTCTTCTTCAGCCTGCATTCCTTCAACAATTTCTTCCTCGCGGATTTTATCACCGAGAACTTCCATCATGTTCACTGCAATCTGATTTTTATTTTTTGAATCCTCAATAACCTTCTCTACCCATTCATCGCTTTCTCCGCCAACATAAACAAAAATGTCAGACTTAGAAATCTTTGCAATATCTTCAATAGATGGCTGATAGCTGTGCAAATCAGTTCCTTTGTTCTGAAGCAATGTTACATCAAAAGAAGATGCCTTATCACCAAGAATATTCATGATCCAGTCATATTCAGGATAAGTTGTACAAACAATAGATTTTTTTGAACTGCTGCCTGATTTTTTTGTAATTGCACAAAGAACTGCAAACAAACCGATTACAACGATTACTGCAAAAATTGATAATTTAACTGCTTTTTTCATTTTAAACTTCCTTATAATTTATTCTGCAAGACATTTTTCAAGACGATTTACAATCCTGTTTTTGTCATAATTTTTTCCGATAAATACAAGCTGATTGATTCTGTCGCCGTATTCCTTATCCCATGAAGATCTAAGTTCCTCATCATCCGCAAGATATTCCGACTGTGTTTTTTTATCCAGTGCTGCAATCCAGTAAGAAACAGCCATCACAGAAGAGTTGCGCCCTGCCTGTTCAAAAAGCAGAACATCCTGAGGTCTTTCCTTAAACCAGATGTAACCTTTTGCACGAATCAATTCTTTCGGGAAATCTTCATTTATAAAGTCCATGAATTTTTTCTGATCAAAAGGCTTTTTATTTTCATAAGAGAAACTTGAGATTCCATACTCATCTGTAAATCCTCTGTTTTTATCAGAAAGAGAATTTATAGCTTTTTGAATTGCAGAAGAAGAATCAACCATTTCATAATTAAACTTCTGATCTGAAACAATTTTTTCAATATCAACCTTTGAATGAACAGCCCTGATTATTTCTGCTTTAGGCTGGAAGTCGCGGATAATTTTTTCAACCTGAAGAGTCTGTTCTTCATTCAAAAGATCAAGTTTATTAAGAACAATCGTGTTGCAGAATTCAATCTGATCAACAATAAGAGTTGTAATATCATTTGAATTCAAATTGTTCGGATCATTCTCATCATAACTTTCAAGATCTGTCATAAACTCGCGGTAAATGCGGTCTGCATCAACAACAGTAACAATGTTTGAAAGATAGACATTTGTTTCAGGATTATCTTCTTCATAAGCAAGAAAAGATGCAGCAACAGCACCAGGGTCACTGATACCGGAAGCTTCAACAAAAACTGTTTCAATCGATTCATTATCAGAAAGCTTTTCAATCTGCTTAAGGAATTCCTCGCGCAAAGTACAGCAGATACATCCGTTCTGCATTTCATACATTTCACTTTGAGCAACTGCAGATCCATTTTTTTTAATTATAGCAGCATCAATATTTATACTGCCCATATCATTCACGATAAGAGCAACTTTTCTTTTTTCCTGACGAAGAATTTCATTAAGCAAAGTTGTCTTACCTGAACCTAAATACCCTGTAATTAAAGTCACCGGCTTTTTTTTCATTTTAGTTTCCTGTAATTTTTTTAATAATAATTTCAATCTTTACAAAAACATTATTAAAATTATAAAAATAAAAATATTTAATGTAAAAAAAGGGAACTAATTATTCATGCGGATTTTCTGAGAAACAAGAGTATTTAATTTTAATATATAAGAGCTGATAAAACAGATAAAAGGCTTAAAAATTCTTTTTGATGATTTGCAATTTTTTACAGTTGCAGAAATAAAGAAAAGTTCAAAGCCTCTTTCAATCAGATTAAAGATAAAGCAGACTGGACAATCCTCACCCGAGCACTGATGATTTTTTTCCAGAGCAACATAAAAAACAGAGAAAATTGAAACTGAAAAAATTAAAACTGCAAAAAAAGTTTTTGCTTTATTTAATCTTTTGTTTTGCATTTCGGACAAATTCCATTCAGCGAAGAGTGATTCAAATCAATCTGTAAACCAAGCTCTTTTGATATTGAACTTAAATATTCTTTTGTTTTCTCATCAGTCAGATGAACTACAGTTCCGCATTTACTGCACTGAAAATGAATATGCTCATCACAGTGTTTTTCTTCATCGGCATTCTGATAAATAAAGCCGTCACAAATCATTGACTTATGCTTTATAAGCTCGCCCTTTTCCGTCAGCTTGTCAAGATTTCTGTAAACCGTTGTTTTGTTTACATCCATACCATTTTCCTTAAGAAATTCAGAAAGCTCACCGGCAGTAAAGCCCTTCTCAACTTTTGATTTTATAAACTGAGAAATTAATTCCGTTGTCTTCGTGTGGTATGACTTTTGCAACATGGTTGCAATTTATCAAAAATTGATTGATATGTCAACAAGAAATATTTCATTAATCAAATATCTAGTTTCAAAATTTAATATGCAGAAAATCAATTCCCAGATATATAAAAAGGAATTGACTTTATTATTAAACATTGTTAAATTATCATTGTTAGATAAATATATTAAGATGATAATAGCAAGGAGAGAAAAAAATGAAGAAGCTTTTGATTTTAAATGCAAGTCCAAGGAAGAATGGAAACATTTCTCAAATGGCAAAAGAGCTTTCTGCTAAATATTCTGCACTAGGCTATGAGACTGAAGAAGTTGATGTTCTAAAGCTTAAATTTACACCATGCATCGCCTGTATGAAATGCCGCTCACAAAACTGTTGTGTATTTAATGATGATGCAACTTTTGTCGGAGAAAAAATCTCGAATGCAGACATTATTGCAATAGCAGCTCCTGTCTGGTGGGGAAATATCCCCGGGCATCTTAAAAGTCTATTTGACAGAAACGTTTACCGTATGATGGGAGAAAGCAGACTGGGAATTCCAGTTCCAAAGCTTAAAGGGAAAAAAGGAATCATTTTAACTGCCTGCACTACTCCATTTCCTTTCAGCCACTTGTGCGGCCAGGTAACAGGAGTTTATAAGGCAATAAACGAAATATTCAAATCTTCAGGAATAAAAATTATAAGCAAAAAATTCAAAGCGGGAACAAGAAAAAGATAGTTTCCGTTCAATATATTTAGTCTTAATTTCGAATTGTTAAAGATATAATAAAATTGGTGCGAAGAATGTTGAGCAGGACGAAAATATTCTGTTTGTTGCTGTCGCGACAGCGACATTATTAATAGTTACCTTGCAACAAACAGTATATAGATGCTGTAAAGCATCGATTTTGGACTGCTCAACGCGACTGGGAGCCAATTGGATATTTATTTTTTAACAGGAACAAAAGGAACTACGAAACACTGATCAATAACTGATCTTTCAGTAAGTGGAGCTTCTTTTGTTACCTGAGATGCAGACCTCAAACCGGCTTTTGTGGTGTATCCCTGTGCCGAACCGTTCTTCATGCACTGGTACACAAGTTCAAGAGCCGTTTCAGCCTGAGCATTTGCATCCTGAAGTACAGTTCCATACATCTGATTGTCGCGCATTGATTTTTTTCCGCCTTCAGTTGCATCAATTCCAAGAACAGGAACACGAAGGGCTGTACCGTCATTATCTGCATCAAGAGTCGGGTTTGATGGATTATCAACGTAACCATGATTTACAAGCGAATCAACAGCACCAAGAGCCATTTCATCGTTCTGAGCGATTACAACATCAAACTTTTCTTTCTTACCCTTTCCTTCGATGAACAGATCAAGATACTGGCGGGCACTTGAGCGATCCCAGTTTGCACCATACTCTGCTATAACTTCAACATCATACCCGAGTTTTGCAAGGCCTTCCATTACACCGACTTTTCTGTAAATCTGAGCAGGATGACCATACTCACCGTTAAAATAAATCACCTTCAGTTTTTTTCCTGAAAGTTTTCCAGGATTTTTCTTAAAGTAATCATCAATAATCTGTGCCTGGAAATTTCCCGCATCAGTTTCTGGAGATGAAGCATAGAAAAAATTCTTACCAACTCTTAAAGCATCAATAGACGGAATAATATTTGAGAAAGCAGCAGAACCACCTTGTGAACTTATTATCTTTGCCATCTGCTCAGTCAAATCAGTACTGTGTGCAACGATGACAAAGTTTTTTACACCATTCAAAAGCAATGTTTTCATCTGATCAATCTGAATTGCAGCATCATTATTTGCAGAATAAATTTGAAGTGAAATGCCATCCTGTTGTGCAGCCTCAATCAATCCGCTTTTGTAAGCAACAAAAAAAGCGTCATAATCGTTGCGGAGAAGAACCCCTACCACCTTCTTTTTTGAATCCTTATCTTTTGAACATCCAGAAAAAGAAAAAGCAAAAACTGCTGAAATCAAAATTAATAAAATCTTTTTCATTTTTTCCCCCTAGACCGTAAACTGATCAACCTGATTTCCAATTTCAACAATTGAGTCGTACATGATTTTTGTAATATTATCGAGTGACTGACCTGTTTCTGTAATTTTTTCTGTAGTCTTAGAGATTACACTCATACTTTCCTTAATTGCACCCGTTGCATCCTGAAGCTGCTTGATTTCCTGAAGAATTGCCTGATTTCCTTCTGACATTTCCTTTGATGCAGTGCGGACTTCAAGAGTGCTGTCATTCATCGTACTCAAGGCACTACCAATCTGACGGGAACCTTCTGCCTGTTCCTGCATTGCACCCTTAATCTGATTTACAAGCATATCTGTGCTCTGGATTTTTTCAGTTACAGAATTAAACGCATAACTTGAAGCCTGGGATGCTTCAACAACACTTGTAATTGAATCGCGGATTTTCTTAAGCTGCATTCCGATTGTCTTTGACTGAACTGTAGAAGTTTCAGACAACTTTCTGATTTCATCAGCAACAACAGCAAAGCCCTTTCCTGCTTCACCCGCATGAGCTGCTTCAATTGCCGCATTCATCGCAAGAAGATTTGTCTGACTTGCAATACTTGCAATTGCAGTGTTTGCTTCCTGAAGCATTACCGATTCCTGTTCAATTACAGCAATTTTTTCATTTACATCATTCTGTTTTTCTGTTCCGACTGCAGAAGTTCCTTCAAGTTCTTCAAACTGATCTGCCATCTTTTTAACAGAATCATTTACAGAATCAATATTGCCGATCATCTGTTCAACGGCAGCACTTGCCTGTGAAACACTCTGAACCATCTGCTCAATCATTCGCTCAAGAGATTCAATGTTAGATGCGATTTCGTTAACTGCACCCGCTGTCTGTTCAACGCTTGCAGACTGATGTGAAATTCTCTCTGAAACAGTATCGATATTTTCAAGAATCTGAGAATTTGATGAAGCGGTTTCCAGAGAACAGTCATGCATTTTATCCCCTGCATCAGAAAGCTGCTCCTTTGACTTTTTAAGCTCACTGACAATACTCTGCAATTTTGCTGTAAAGCTGTTGAAGCCTTCAACTACAGAACCGATTTCAGTTTTTGAATTAAGCTGAATACGCTGTGTTAAATCCGCATGACCAGAAGCAATTTCGTTGATTGATTTTTCAACAACTCCAAGCGGCTTAAGCATAAAGCCTGAAATCAAAAGAATAGAAGCGGCAAGCACAAGAATTGTAAAAATTGAAATAATCATTGTTGTGCTCTGCAGCATATTACCAGTTTTATAAACCTGATCTTCTCCAATTGTAAAAGCAAGAACCCATGGAGTATAAGCAATCGGTGTGTAAGTTACAAAAACATCACCCGGAAGATCGCCCCAGTTTTTAACCCAACCTGTTCCAATTCCGCCGTTTACAGCTTTTTGAATAAGATTTTTTACAGATGCAGAACCGTCAAGAAGATTAAGGCGCATTATTGCATTCTGATTCATATTTGCAACAACAGTTCCGTTATCAGCAATAATCCATGTCTGTCCTGAGTCTCCAAGCTGAATATACTCAACCATATTTTTAACGTTATCAAGAGAAACTACAGCAGAGAAAAGCCCGATGATTTCACCGTGAAGTTTTGCGGCACGTGCAATATGGAATACAAGATTTCCGTTTGAATCACGAACAGGATTATCAACATAACTTGATTTTCCGTTCTGAATGATTTCTTTATAGAATCTCTCAGTCGATACATTTTCTATTCCGCCTGTATCGCTGTAGCCCATTCCATCTTTTCCCGCATATAAAATAGAAGAGAAATAAGTTTTTCGTGTACCGTTGTGTTCTTTAAGCCACTTTACAATTTCTTCATTATTGCCAGTCGTGACAACATCGGCATCCGAATAGAATGTCATCTGGTTCATATACTCACTGATTTTGTTTGCAATCGCGAGTGAATACGCATTAGTAATCTGAGTGCAGTCCATTGCGTAGCTTTCAACAGTTGATTTTTTGCTGAAAGAAGAAATTGCAATTACCTGAATGATATTAATTGCAAGAACCAGTGAAACAAGAATAACACAAAGAATGACTGAAATTTTATACTGCTTTTTTGCCATTGTTTTACTCCGCTATATATTTTAACACTAAAAAAGCAAAGTATAAACTCTCTAAAAAAAAATTAAAATTGACTTCCAGTCGTCTTGCGCGTAACAAAACCGATGCTATCGAATCTACATGCTGTTTGTTGTAAAGGAACTATTCACTTTGTCGCTTCGCGACAACAACAAACAGAATGTTTTCGTTCCGCTCAATACTCCTTTGCGCCAATTTTATTGTATTCATAAAAATTCAAAATTACAATGAATTACTCTAACATTAATTCTTTTCCTCTAAGAAGCCGCCGAAACACCAGCCTTTCTTTTTTGATCCCTTAAGCTGCACGTGAACCCAGTATCCTGCGGCACCGTCAATTACCTCAAACTTGCCGTATTCAAGGACTTTAACCTCAGTGCCTTTTTCCATAGTAGTGATGATTTCACTTGAAGTATCTTCATTTTTTCTTAAACGCAGACGATCATCAGTAACATAAGTATGATTCTCCAAAAGATAAAGAGGCTGCTGATCTTTTAGTGTAAATGTGTAACTGCCTTTTTTTACACTTTCTTCACATTCACGGATGATTTTTCCCCAGTAATCATTAAATCCATAATCGCTCCAGCTTTTATTGTCTATATCAACATCTACACCGGCAGTAACCGCAAGCAGCCTTAAAGCCTTGTCACATTCACCTTCCATAGTATAATCCATGATGTTTGCTTCAGTATAATAATCACGGGAAAAGATTCTGAAATATTTTTTTGAAGCCTTATAAATCAGTGCCTGGGCCTGCTCATATTTTTTAGAATCATTGTATTCAGGAATTGAATCAAGGGAAGCTAAATTTATTTTCTTAAAATTGAAATATCCTTCATCAGTCTTAAAACTGAATTCATAGCTGCCTATTTTAAGATCTTCAACCTGCTCACCATACATAGTGAGTGAATTTACAGAATTAACTGAATATGTATCTTTGTGTGAACTTCGCTTTCCGTCATCATAAAAAAATACAGAATATTCTCCTTCATCAAACACACAGATGGCATTTTTTGGACCATCATAAAACTCATCCGACTCAAAGGAAAGATACCAGACGCTGTTTTTAAGATAAGCTTCAAGAGTTTCCTTTGTCCATTCTTCAGTTGAAAATTCCTCAGGGTAGCTCCACCAGGTATAATCACAGGTTTCAATCCAGCCCATAATATTATCATCTGTTCTTAAATCAGGCGGTAAAAGGATTGCAGACCAGTTACAGTCAACGTACTTCTCAGAAGGATCATCCCACCATGCCTTAACCTTATGACTAGGTCCGTTTAACGACAAAAAAAGAACCTGGGTTCCCGGGGGAAGAAAAGTTATTTTTTCTGAATCAAGTGACGGAGCTGAATAAACCGTAACTCCTGTCTCATGTACTACATATGTTGAATTGACCGGGGCAGCTGAAAATTCTGATACAGACATACTCGCATAAGAAAATACGGCATTAATAAATAAAAGCGGTAAAATAAATTTCTTGATTTTCATGACGCCATTTTATCGTACATTGAAGTTATAATCCATAAAAAAAATCTGCAAAAATATTAAAAAACTGTAGAAATTTTACATAACAAGTATAAATCTGATATAAAAGAAAATTGTTCTGCATTAAATTCGAACTATCAACGAGTTTTACCCGCCTATAAATTTCAAAAAGTTCACAAAAAATCTTTTTTAAGAGAGGTTCTTTATGAACAAGACAATCAAATCACTTAGACAACTTTTTACCGGAATCATTGCACTTTCTTTTTCAATGATTATATTCGCAGGATGTAGTGATGGTAGTGGATCAAGTGGAATTAATATTCCCAATGACTTTACAAAAGAAAAACTTTATTCCACAGCAAATCTTGTAACAGACAATGGATCAGCACCTTTAGGTTCTTCAACAGCTTCACAGATTGTAGGTGCAATGAAGTTTGGTTGGAACTTAGGAAATACACTCGATGCTAGTGCTGGTGGTGATGAAAAAGCAGGATGGGCAGGAAGAAATGAAAACCTTGGTTTGGATACAGAAATAAACTGGGGTATGCCGCAGACAACACAGGCAATGATTCAAGGAATAAAAGCAAAAGGATTTTCTTCAATTCGAATTCCTGTCTCATGGCATGATCATATCGATGCAAATTATACAATTAATTCTGCATGGATGAACCGAGTTAAGCAGATTGTTGACTGGGCTATTGCTGCTGACCTATATGTAATCATTAATGTTCACCATGACAATATAACTCCAGCTTATTGTACAACAGGTTGTCATTTAGGATATTCGCCGGCAGCATCTTGTATAAATGAATCTAAACGCTATCTTTACAATGTATGGTGTCAGATTACTGAAGCATTCAACAATGGTTACGACGAGCATTTGATCTTTGAAACAATTAATGAACCTCGTCTCCCAGGAGATCCTCATGAATGGAACTGGAATTCATCATGTTCAACTTGCCAGGAAGCTATGGCTTGTATTAAGTCATTGAATCAGCTTTGTTTAGAAACAATAAGAGAATCTGGTGGAAACAATGCTCACCGCTTGATTATGGCACCATCTTACGTTGCAGCTCCTGGTGCTGCAATGGATAGTTCATTTACTTTACCGAATGATCCAGCTGGAAGCGGACATCTTGCACTTTCTGTACACATGTATTCGCCATATAATTTTGCAATGGAAGATCCGGGGAATTCAACTTTTACAGATGAACACCGTGGAGATCTTGATTACTGGTTTGAACAGCTTAATACAAAATTTGTTTCACACGAAATTCCTGTTGTAATTGGAGAGATGGGTGCAACAAATAAGAATAACACAGAACAAAGAACTGCATGGTTCCAGTATTATTTAGGAAAAGTGAAAGATTATCAGATGGCAGCTCTTCTGTGGGATAATGGTAATTATCAAATTCCATCGAACGTAAGTTATAAAGAGCTTTTTGGCTTTTATAACCGAAATGCACAAACCTGGTACTTTCCAGATATGATTGAAGCCGCAATTAGCGCAAGAAATTAACATACAAACTTAATCCCCCCAACCAGGCCATCCGTTTTTTTCGGGTGGCTTTTTTTTGCCATAAAGCAGTTTTAAAAATCCTCACTTAACTATATGTGCATCATATGATAAAATGTCAGCTATGGAAAATTTTGAAAACAAAGACGAAAATCAGATTGTAGAAAAAACAGACAATTCTGTTACAGAAAACGCTGTTGAAGAAACAGCAGTAGAATCAGAAAAAATAGAAAATCCTGTAGAAGCAGAAGCTCCAAAGGAAGAAGCTGCAGTAACAGGAGAAACTGAAACTTCAGAAGCAAAAGATGCTGAAAAAACTGAAGCTCCAGCCGCTGAAAATCCTGCTGAAGAAAAAGCTGCACCTGCTGCACAAGAAGAAGCACCTGCTAAAACAGAAAAAAAGAAAAAGGGCTTCTTTGCAAGGCTATTAAAAGCAGTGATCGTATTCTGCGCAGTTATTTTTGCACTATTCAGCGTACTGTTCCTTTATTCCGCAATTGACAGCAAAAATGCACTTACACTTTTCCCAAAGAATTATGCGGCCTTTGTTCACACGGAATCAGTTTTCGACTCTCTTAACCCTATTCTTGATCTTGAAGCATGCGACACTTTCCTTGCAGATCCTGAATATTCATCATTGCGGCCGATGTTCATGGATTTAAGAAAAAATGATGTACGCAGAAATAAGCTCATTCAGTTCCTACTTAAGAGAAAGGCAAATATCGCCTTCTACAACGATGAAGATCCGAATGTTTTCAAACTTCTTGCAGTTGCTGATCTTTCATATCTTTCATTTACATCAAGACTTGCACCAAAAGTTCTTCCTTTTATCAAAATGAAGGAACTAAATGGAATCAGCGTAGTTCACGACTCAGAAGCAGAATGTGAATATCTTAAGGAATACATCACTTACGAAACAGAAGATGCAACTTTCTACATTAAGACCTACAAAAATCTTTTGATTGCGTCAGATTCAAAAGAGCTTTTAACACGCTCACTTTCCGGCATGAATAATATCACTTATTCAAAAGCTGAAGAAAAGGAAATGACAAAAACAGAAGCTCACAAAATCAAAATTTCTGCGGACACAAAATATCTTTCAAAGCAGTTCCTTAAAGACGACAAGATGCTTGAAAATATTCACACAATGTTTGATGCTGAACAAAAATCAACAATTCAGATTACAATTTCCAAGAAAAATATTTCTGTAGAAACAAAGCTTCCGCTCGACATTGAAAATTCAAAATTCGAAGCAAAGAAACTTTTTGAACACAAAAGCGTAAAGAGTACACTTGTTCCTGAGCTTACAAGAAAAACTCAGTATTACACAAGCGTTCACATTGCACCGCTCAACGAGTTGAAGGATGCTTCATTCCCGCTGCTGCAGAAAACACAGGACATTAAATCAATCTGGAGAGACGCAAACAAATGGTCAAACAGACTTCTTGGGCTTTCCGTTGAAGACATGCTCTTCTCGTGGTCAGGTTCAGAACTCGGCGTAATCGGAATGGAAGGAAACTCTGATCCTGTATTTGCACTTCAGATTGTAGACGAAACTCAGAGAATCAACATATTCAAAAAACTTGATTCATCGTGGCTTATAAAAGACAATTCAAGCCTTATCCTTGGAGGCGCAAGAATTCCATGTCTCCAGCTTCCTGATTTTATTACAAATCTTCTTTCATGCTTCAGTGTAGATCTTCCAAAAGCATATTACTTTGTACACGGAAACTTCATTTACTTCTGTCTTTCACCGCAGAATCTTTCCGCAATCTACGCACAGGCAAAAGAGAATGATTATCTTGTAAACACAGAAAGATGGCAGGACGCATCCGGAAACCTCAAGGACTCTTCTTCATTAAGCCTCTACTACAACCTTGAACGCAGCATGCCATTCTTTATCACACAGAACAGCATGATAAGCAAAATCCTCAAGCTCTATAAATTCGGACGCGCAGACGTAAGAATCGGTGAAAATACACTTTCATTTGAACTCAACGCAACATCAGTAAAATCAGACGAAACAAAAGTTATTGAAGGATTCCCGGTTGAATGTCAGGGCAAACTCGATTACAAGCTGATGAGTTCTTCACAAAAAGATACAGTTTACTGGGTTGAAAATTCACGCGATATAAATTCATTCGAACTTGATTCCCTGCAGCACAACAGAATGCCTATGGCGGGAAAAGCAGCCGTTGCACCTCTTGCAAAGAGTCTTAAGGACAAAGGTGATTTGTGGGCACTTACATCGAACGGAACAGTTTATCTTTTGAACAGAAGCTTAAAGGCAATCGACAAATATCCTGTAATCGCAGACAGTCCTGCAAATCCATTTGAATTGTGCACAACAGCAAAGAACGAACTGATTTATCCTACAAAAGACGGAAGAATTGTTTTCTACAGCACAGAGAAAAACAAGTACGCAGAACTTCCAGAAGACGCTGGAAAAGTTAGGACAAAGCCTGCTGTATGCGGAAACAAGCTTGCATTCTACGCAAAGGGATTTGACGGTCAGATTCTTTATGCAGACAGCGTTTCAAAAGAATTTGATGAATCAAAAACATGCTACATCGAAGGTATCGGATTCGGCTCTCCATGTCTTGTTGAAGAAGACGGTTTAACATACACAGCTTTCGTTACTCAAAGCGGAGCATTCTATCTCTTCAAGAACAATTCAATCGCACCAGGATTCCCGGTACAGCTTGAATCAACATTCCACACAAATGCAGCATACCTTGACCACGCATTCTACCTGATTGGGGACGACGCTCTTGTTTACAAAATCAACATGAACGGAAATTACACAACAGTTCAGATTCCAACTTCAAAAACTGCAAAGGAAGGAACTATAACGACTGTCAGATCAGGAAAGAACAAAGGTGTCTATGCAAGTGCAGATGAAAACCTTATCTACGGCTTTAATTCAGATCTTGAACTTTATCCTGCATTCCCGCTGATTGGACACGGTATTCCTGTATTTGCAGATGTTAACGGTGACTCAAAGGATGAATGTATCATTCTTTCAACAGATAAAAAACTTTACGCATGGGATTACAAATGAAAAAATTACTTTCAGCATTAATTTGTTCCGCAGCACTTGTTGCCGCATTTAGTGGATGTTCTTCCGTACAGAAAGATGTTCTTGTTTCCGCAGAAGAAACTCAGGATTTTGCATTCGTAGCTGATGTAGAATCAAAGTTTGTTTTCCAGGATGCAAAAGATCTGATGGGAAACAAAATTGACCAGAAGGAAATCAGCAGCCTGTTGAAAGACATTAATGAAAAGCTTAAAACTCCATCACTGGACAAAGTTATTGAAGCACGCCTTTACGCACTCAAGGGCCGCTCATATCTTCTTTTGAAAAATAAATCTGCCGCAGAAAGCAACTACAAAGAAGCAGTAAAAAAATCTGCAGGAGACAGTGAAGTTCTTATTCTTGGACGCCGTCTTGGAAAATTTTCGATTATAGAAAAATTCAAGGATCAAGATGATCTTCCGCACCTTATTACTCTTGAAATGGCAATTGAGAATTATCAGAATTCAAATTTTGCAGTTTCAAGCGGACTCTTTGATAAAGCATTCAAGGACATGGATAAATTTTATAAGGATGCCTATAGTGATTTAAGAGCTTCTGCATGGCAGTTAAAAGACGTAACTCCGGAAAACTCATCTGTTGTTGCGATTCTTGCACTTCCGCGGATTACGATTGCAAAAATGTTTTATGTAGTTCAGGAGACAACTCCAGAAAAAATTGAAGACTATACAGGAGAAAAAAAGTTTTCTGAACAGCAGTTATTTAAAATCCTCATGAAAAACAATCTTCTTGCAAGCATTTCTGCAATTGAAAAAAAAGACAAAGAAGAGATAAAAGATATTTCTGTAGTTACGAAACGTCTGTGCGCAAGATTCCTCTGGAACCTATACATCAGCGAACATAAAATCAACGGAAATAAATATTCAGAAAAACTGAGAGGAAAAGAAAGAGCCGTAAGTCCTGTGGAAGATATTGATCTTTTTGATCAGGATTTTGATGCAATTCTTGGAGTTGTAGAAAACGAAATCATGGACCTTGAAGACGGTGTTAATTTTGAACCCGAAAAAGAAATCACAGGTGCAGAATTCAACGGATATCTTAACAACCTGAAATAAAAAAAATTGGCTCCTGCTTGCTTGGAGATACAAGATTTAGCAGGAGCTAATTCAGACATAATTTCACCTTCTGACGCACATTATATCATGTTCCGCGTAAATGTAAGTTATTCACCGCATTTTTTGCGGAGATTAGATGATTATTCACCGCATAAGCAAAAAAAAATGCCCTGATTTTACTCAGGACATTCTTAAATCATGCAATAAAAAAATTATTTTGCAGGAAACATCTTTCTGAAGTCTACAAGAACTTCCTGTGAATCTCTTGCAGAATCAATGTCTGTCATTTTATTCAGTTTACGGTAGAAGCCGATAAGTGGCTCTGTTTCCTTGCGGTAAACTTCAAGGCGGTGTGTAATTGATTCAATCTTGTCATCTTCACGAGTAAAGAGTCCTCCACCACACTTGTCACAAACACCTTCAACCTTTGGAGGAAGAAATTTAACATTGTAGTTTGCCTTACAGTTTTTGCAAACGCGGCGATTTGAAAGACGTGCAATAATAAGGTCGTTGTCTACTTCAAAATTTACAACTTTTACATCAATACCAAGTTTTTCAAAAGCTTCAGCCTGTGGAATTGTGCGTGGGAATCCGTCAAGAATAAATCCGTTCTTGCAGTCATCTTTCTTAAGGCGGTCTTCAACGATTTCAAGAACAACATCATCTCCAACAAGTCCGCCTGCATCCATAATAGCCTTTACTTTCTTTCCAAGTTCAGTTCCATTCTTAATGTTTTCACGGAAAATATCACCAGTTGAAATCTGTGGGATCTTGTATTCTTCTGCAACCTGACTTGCCAAAGTTCCCTTACCTGCTCCCGGTGGTCCTAAAAAAATAAAATTCATAATTTAATACTCCTTCTGATAATTTCCTACAATTTTAATGCAGATTTTCTGTATTTGCAAATTTCAGAAATTTAGAATTTAAGAATATAATTCTTTTTCTTTCCACGGCGAACAACAATCACTTTTTCTTCAATTGCCATTGCTTTTGTTACAGGTGTATTTTCATCTGTAATTTTTTCACCGTTACATGTAATCGATCCCTGTGCAAAAAATTCGCGAGCTTCTCTTTTGCTTCCACAGATTTTATTTTCTACAAGAATATCAATAATCGATTTGCCTTCTTCTTTAAGTTCAACAGTCGGAACATCGCGGAAACCAATTTCAATATCCTTAAGAGAAAGAGACTTAAGATCACCACTAAAAAGCTTTGCAGAAATATCAACAGCCTTTTCATATTCAGCAGCTCCATGAAGATCAGTGATAATTTCACGGGCAAGAGCTTTATGTGCTTCACGAAGTTCAGGATGTTCTTTATTTTTTGCTTCAAGTTCTTCAATCTGTTCTTTTGAAAGGAATGTAAAGATTTTAAGATAATCAATTACCATGCTGTCATCAACGTTAACAAGATACTGATAAAGTTCATAACTTGAAGTTTTGTTGATATCAAGCCAGAGTGCATTTCCAGCAGACTTACCGAACTTATTGCCGTATTTATCAAGAACAAGAGGCATTGTAAATCCGTATGCTTCTTTTCCTTCAATCTTGCGGATAAGTTCAAGACCTGTTGTAATGTTTCCCCACTGATCTGCACCTTCACACTGCATGATACAGTTCTTTGTGCGGTACAAATGAAGGAAGTCATATCCCTGCAAAAGTGTGTATGAAAATTCTGCAAAAGTAATTCCTGTTTCAAGGCGGCGTGCAATAATATCTTTACCAAGCATGTAACTTACATTGATGTACTTTCCTATATCGCGAAGAAATTCAAGGAATGTATAATCTTTTGTCCAGTCGTAGTTATTTACTATTTCTGCCTTTCCTTCAAAAATACGGTCAACCTGAGCTTTAATTCCGGCAAGATTTTTTTCAAGGCGTTCCTTTGCCATAATCTCGCGTTCTGCTGTAGGACGTGGATCACCGATAAGTCCTGTTGCTCCACCGCAAAGAAGGATTGGATGATGACCTGCACGAGCAAGGCGCTTTGCAGTTACAAGCGAAGAATAATGCCCAAGATGGAGGCTGTCTGCAGTAGGGTCAGTTCCCCAGTAAAAAGTTATTTTTTCATTGTTGAGTTTGTCTGCAATGTCTTCACCGGCTACATCTTTAACAAGTCCGCGCCACTGAAGTTCTTCGTAAAATGTCATATTTTCTTCCTTATGTTTAATTATTTTAAGCAGGGTAATTATAGCAGAATTCAACATCACTGAAAACTCGCTAAACGTATTTGAAAGTCCTGCGGCCTTTCAAAACCCGAGTTTTCATTCGGCCACAGTCCGTGTCCGTTTTGCGATGCAAAACCATGAAAACTCGCTAAACCAATGTTCCCTTAAATGTATTGCCGTTCAGACTTTCAAGTTTTACAGTTACAAAACTTCCGATTAATTTCGGATCAGCCTTAAATGCAACACGCTCATTCTGTTCAGTTTTTCCAAGAAGCTCATTCTGATTATCTTTTGAAACAATATCTGCAAGAACCTTTATAGTTTTTCCTACACGACGTTTCATAACCTTCTGTGTAATTTCAAGCTGAAGGTCTATAATCTTCTGAAGTCTTTCCTTTTTAATTTCAAGCGGAACCTGATTTTCCATTTTTTCTGCAGGAGTTCCTTCGCGCGGATTATAAAAGTACATGAAGGCACTTTCGTATTCAATTTCTTTCATCAAAGAATATGCCTCTTCAAATTCCGCTTCTGTTTCTCCCGGGAAGCCCAGCATGATGTCAGTTGTAACTTCAACATCCGGAACTGATTCCCTTAGTTTTTTAATCAGACTGATATAATCTTCCCTTGTGTACTTTCTGTTCATACGGCGCAGAACTTCACTCGAACCATGCTGAACTGCAAGATGAATTCCGCGGCAGATTTTTCTGTCTGTTTTTATAACTTCAATCAGTTCATCGCTGAAATCTTTCGGATGACTTGATTCAAACCTTATCCATTCTATTGAAGATTTTATTTCATCAAGATGCTTACTGATGATTTTTAGAAGCTGAGGAAATTTTACGCCGTTATCATTGTAGCTGTTTACATTCTGACCAAGCAGACAGATTTCACGAACCTTTCTTTCAGAGAGAATATCAAGCTCATGAAGAATATCATTTACACTTCTGCTGATTTCCCTGCCTCTAAGATACGGAACTATGCAGTACGTACAGAAATTATTACAGCCATGCATAATCGGAACAAAAGTGCTGAATGCATTTTCTTCGTAATAACTTTCTGCAAATTTATAAACAGGCTCAATTTCGCCCATTTCATAGACATCATTTTTTTCAATTGCAGGAATGATTTCATTAAACTTTTCTTTTCCAAAAGTTCCCACAACATAATCAACAACAGGCCACATTTTTTTTAATTCTTTTAAAAGACGCTCTGCCATGCACCCCATCACGATTACAGTAAGCGGAACAGGTCCGTTCTTTTTTACATATTCAGCTGCTGTTTCCATGTGACGGTATTTTGCGTCCGGTGAACACTTGCGTACTTTCTTTAATCCTGTAAAAAATCCAAGACGGCCAAAGATTCGCTCTTCTGCACTTCCGCGGACAGAACAGGTATTTATAATAACAAGATCTGTAAGTTGAACATCATCTGCTTTTTTCCAGCCGCGTTTAATCAATATCTGTTCAACGGCTGCAGACTCAGCAATGTTCATTTCACAGCCGTAATTTTCAATAAAATAAGTCATAATTATTCCTGCGAAACAAGCGGTGCATCAGAATCTGTGTAAGCATAAGCGTTGTGTGCATGAATGCTTTCTTCATTTTCTGCTTCTATGCTGAACCATCTGAATTTTCCGCCGCCTTCAAAATTTTTAAGTGCAATATAAACTTCCCTTACAACATCTTCCACAAACCGCGGATTATCGTAAGCCTGCTCCGTAACAAATTTTTCATCCTGTCTTTTTAAAACTGAATACAAAGGAGCAGAAGCTGATTTTTCAACAGCATCAATTAAATCTTCAAGCCAGAAAAAATCCTTGTATAAAACTTTAACAGTTACAGTTCCACGCTGATTGTGTGCGCCGTACTGAGAAATTGCTTTTGAGCACGGACATAAAGTTGTAACAGGGACTTTTACTTCAAGATAAAATTTTTTTTCACTCTCAGAAACTTCTGCCTCGTAAGTGCACAAATATTTCATGATTCCTTTTGATTTTGAAACAGGAGCTTCTTTCTCAATAAAATAAGGAAACGAAATTTCACCGAAGGATTTTTCTGCCGTAAGCTTTGTGCGGATTTCCTCAAGCATCTCCATAAAATGGTTGATCGAAATATCATCTTTATATTTATGGAAGACTTCTATAAATCTGCTCATGTGAGTTCCTTTAAAATGATGTGGCAGATTCACAAAAAGATTTACCCTTGCCGTCGTATTCTGAACCTTATGTTTTTTATCCAGAACACAGACAGGATATTCAACATTCCGCACGCCGACTTTTTTAAGAGGAACTTCCCTTTCATCAATGCTATTCTGTATGTCTATCATTTCAGTTCACATTATTTTCAGCAGATTCAAGTGTATTGTAAATGAGCATTGCAATTGTCATAGGACCAACTCCGCCTGGAACAGGTGTAATAAATGAAGCCTTTTCTTTTGCGCCTTCAAAATCAACATCACCTACAAGACGGAATCCGCTCTTTTTTGTACTGTCAGGAATTCTGTTTACACCAACGTCGATTACACAAGCCCCTTCTTTAATCATGTCTGCTGTAACAGTAGATGGTTTTCCGCTTGCAACAATAAGAATATCTGCATTCTTTGTATAATCAGCAAGATTTTTTGTTCCTGTATGACAGATTGTTACTGTTGAATTGAATTCTTTTCTGAGCATCAGAAGTGCCATAGGTTTTCCTACGATATTTGAGCGGCCAACAACAACAACATTTTTTCCGCTTGTTTCAACGCCCATTTTTTTAAGAAGAACAGTAATTCCGTTTGGAGTACAAGGCAAAAATCCTTTTTCACCGGTAACAAGTTTTCCAACATTTACAGGATGGAAGCCGTCAACATCTTTTTCAGGAATGATTGCATTTGTAACTTTCTTTTCATCGATATGCTTTGGAAGAGGAAGCTGAACAAGAATTCCGTGAACTGTTTTGTCGTTGTTAAGTTCATCAATAAGTTTAAGCAAAGCTTCTTCTGTAGTATCTGCAGGAAGAACAACACTTCTGTCTGCCATCCCAGCTTCTTCAAGAGCCTTTCTTTTTCCTGTAACGTAGCTTACACTTGCAGGATTATCACCGACAAGAATAACAGCAAGACAAGGTGTAATTCCTTTTGCTTTAAGTTCTGAAACTTTCTTTGCAACATCTGCCTTTACTTCAGCAGCAATCTGTTTTCCGTCGATAATTTTTGCACTCATCTGTAACCTTCCCGTAAAAGAATTATTTGTAAATATAGTAGAAATTGCCTGAGTTGAATATTCAGGGCAAAATAAGTATACTTGAGCAACATCTTATAAAAAAACAAGATAAATTGCCATATAAAAAAAACATCAAGGAAAAAAATATGAAACGTTTTTTAATCCTGTTGTGCATGATGGTTTCTTTTTCATGCATTTACGCTCAGGAAGCAGCAGAAAACACACAGTCGAATCAGGCAGAAGATGAATACATAGAAGGTGATGATGATACATCCGGATTTGAATTCGGTACGACTTTAGCAGGCGATCAGTACATCAGAATCAGTCTTGGAGTTGATTTTCCAATGAATTTCCCTGATTTTTCAAGTCTTTTTCAGAAGGACAAAAGTCAGCTTAAAATCGGCGGAATCGGATTTCTCGGCTACCACTACTTTATTACAAACAACATTGCACTTGGTGTAGATGTAGGTTTCGGCTTTAATGTTTCAATCGGAAGCCATGTGTTTAATTATGTACCTGTAATTTTTGAAGGAACATACCAGTTTACAAAAGAAAAATTTGAATTTCCTATTACAGCAGGAATCGGATTTGCATGGGAAAACTTCAACAGCCAGCACTACTTCCCGGGGCTTGTACTCAAGCTCGGCGGTGGAGCTCATTACAGAGTAACAGAAAGCTGGTCTCTTGGGCTTGAAGCAAGTTATATGTTTATGCCTCAGTTCTGCGCACTCTACGATAAGAATGCAGAAAACAGAATGGGTCATTACACAACAATCGATCTTGTAGCAAGATATATTTTCTAAACGGCGGTAAAAAATGAAAAAAATAATTACAAAAGCACTTTCAATTCTTGCCGTTGCAGCATGTTTTACATTAACTTCATGTCACGACAATATCTACGGCATGATTGATAATGAAGTTCCACTTGATAGAAACGGTCTAAAAGAAGTTCAGAAGATTGTTTATTTTAACGGGAACCTTTACGCAGCAAACGGAAAAATTTATAAGAAAACTGCAGAATCATCTTATTCTACAGGAAAATACAACAAGCAGTGGTCTAAAATTGACAAGCCGACTTTAAGTTCAGGTACAGAAGCTCCTTCCATTGTATGGGGACTGGCCTCAGACGCAAGTTATCTTTATGCACTTGTAATAACATGGAAAGAAGACAACGAAGGCGGACAGACAATAAAAGATTCAGCCGTATTCAAAACTACAGACGGTTCTTCATGGACAAAAGTTGATTTTGACGGCGCTGAACCAAAATGGATTTTTGACAACCAGGCTCTTCCAGCAGCTGATACAAACGGAAGTCTTTCTGGTGCAGCATCAGGAAGAAATGCATACGCAAGAGTCAGAAAATCAAACGGTTCATTCGAAATCAGAAATCTCTCTGCTCCATCTGATGCAGTTTCCGGAGTAGACGGAGAAAGTGTTACAGCCGTAAAAGCAGGCTCCGGTGACCTTTTCTCAAAATATTACGCACTTGCAACAAACGGCACTTACATCTATTTTTCAAAAGTTTATTCAGACAAAAATAAAGACGGAACTGCAAATATTGATTCAGACGGAAAATCAGATTATCTGTACTATGCTACATTATCAGCAGCATCCGGTAAAAAGGACGTAACAGAAATAACAGATTATGATTCAATTGATGTAGATGAAGGATATCTTCTTTCAATCAGCTGTATGGCAAACAAGCTTCTTGTAGGAACTACAAACGGTATTCATCTTGTAAATCTTAATTCAGCAAAAGAGCCTACAGGCAAATCTAAGTTCAGCAACAACGGAAATTCGATTGTTTCAGAACATGTATATGTAACGTTTGTACTTGATTCTTCAAAGAATGAAGGTGCAACAGATGAATACATTGTAAATACAATTTACGGTTCAATCGGTTCAAGTTCTGATACCTGGCGCGACATGGGACTTTACGCATACTACCCGGGCCGCGGAAACTGGAACGTAGACGGAGACTAAAAGTCATCTGCAAAAAGAAGGATTGTCAGTAAAATGGCAATCCTTTTTTCATTTTAAACCTCATGGCACAAGGCAGCTCCATATGATATAATCAAAGCCATGAAATCAGCTGATCTTTTTGAATCAACAGCAAAGAATGAACACGAACCTCTTGCGTCACGAATGAGACCACAGACTTTAGATGAATATATCGGTCAGGATCACATTGTAGGTAAAGGTCGTCTTTTACGCCGTGCAATTCAGGCTGACCAGCTTACCTCAGTAATTTTCTACGGACCTCCGGGAACTGGAAAAACTACTCTCGCCCGAGTTATTGCAAATCACACAAGCTCTGCATTTATTACACTCAATGCCGTACTCACAGGAGTTGCAAATATCCGGGAAGCAATTGCAGAAGCAGAACAGCAGAAAAATCTTTACAACAGAAAAACAATTCTTTTTGTAGATGAAGTTCACCGCTGGAATAAAAGTCAGCAGGATGCACTTTTGCCTTGGGTAGAAAATGGTACAATTATTCTTATCGGTGCAACAACTGAAAATCCTTTTTTTGAAGTAAACAAAGCTCTTGTTTCAAGAAGCCGTGTATTTCAGCTTAAGCCGCTTGAAAAATCAGATTTAACAAAAGCAGCATGGCAGGCACTTAAAAATGTTGAAAGAGGCTACGGACACTGGAAAGTTGAATTTGAAAACGGAGCGCTTGAACATCTTGTAGAAACTGCAAACGGGGACGCACGAAGTCTTTTGAATGCACTTGAACTTGCAGTTGAAACTACTCCTGAACACTGGCCTCCATCATTCGGAAGCACAATCTACATAAGCAAAGAGACAGCAGAAGAATCTATTCAGAAAAAAGTTGTTCTTTATGACAGAGACGGAGATTATCATTACGACATAATCAGCGCATTTATAAAAAGTTTAAGAGGTCGTGATCCGGATGCCGCATGTTACTGGCTTGCACGAATGGTAAAGGCAGGAGAAGATCCTCATTTTATTTTCAGACGTATGCTGATTTCAAGCTGTGAAGATACAGGGCTTGCAGATCCGCATGCGATTTCTGTTGTTGAAAGTTGTGCTACAGCCTTTGACAGAGTTGGTTTTCCTGAAGGAAATTATTTTTTAGCACATGCGGCTCTTTATCTTGCGACTGCTCCAAAATCAAATTCAAGCATGGCATTTTTTGATGCAATGAGCGCAGTTGAAAAGGAAGATGCAGATGTTCCAAATCACTTAAAGGATGCTTCAAGAGATGCAGAAGGCTTTGGTCATGGTGCAGGTTATCTTTATCCTCATGCATACCGGGATCATTGGGTTGCTCAGCAGTATTTACCGGACACACTTACCGGAAGAGTTTTTTATACACCGCAGGATCAGGGCTACGAAAAAACAATCCGCGATGAAGTAATTGCTCGAAGGGAAATTCAGATTGCAGCAATTCTTGAAGGTGCAAACACAGATGAAGAAAATCAGAAAGGTCTGATGGTAAATCCTGTTTCAGACTGGTGGAATGCAACAGGTCACTTTAACGGTTTTAAGAAGACTGAAGAAAATTTAACTTACAGTCCCAAAGATTTAAGCAGAGACAATAATCTTAACAAGGCCGAAACTTTATGGAGAAAACGCACAGATCTAAATAAGGCTGATGTTCTTGCACAGATAAAAAATTCAATGAAAGAAAGTGCAGAACTTCTGCGCCATCACAGATGTCTTGTTATAAATGCAGATGATGGTCTTATGCTTTTTGATTTAATCCGCTCAACTCCAGAAGGAAGAACCTGCGGAATTTGCAGAAGCGAAAAAGCAGCAGAAACTCTTTCAAAATATGCTTCAACTCTCAGCGATCTTGATAAGCCGGAACTTATTGTACAGGAAAAACTTCCGTTATTTGAAAATAAAAATTTCAGGCACACACTGAATAAAATTCCTGATGCAGAATTTGACAGAATATTTGCGCGCGATATTTTTGCATCTGTTAAAGACATAAAAGCATTTACTTCTTCCATAAAAGAAGCTTTTGACGGAACTGAAAAAACTAAAAAAGACATTTCATTTTCTTCACTTGAAGTGGAAGATGGAAGCAAGGAACTTTTTCCGTTATTCAACAAGGATGCACGCGTTGTAATCAGTCAGAGAATTCCATCAAGCGGGCAGCACTTAAATCAGCTTATAAGAGAAAATCTTTTTAAGGAACTTAAAATTTCAAAAGAAGATAATGATATTTTGACAAAAGCCGAAAATGCAGAAAAAGAATTTTTCAAAGATCCTCAAAGTGAACTCTTCAACTGGGATGAAAAAACAGCAGCAAAAATCATTCAAGATGAAGGTTTAAACTGCGCTGCAAAGACTTTTTTAATTACAGAAAAAAGAAAAATTTCTACGGAAGAATGTCAGAAATGGTTCAACAAAGATTCCTCAGGTTACGCAAAATTTATTCTTTCAAAAATGGGAGAAAATGCTTTTGCACGATTCAAGGATCTATTTTATGAGACCGCTGCAAAATTTACACTGAACTGGAAAACACGAAACTGCATATTTGTTCTTGAAAAAAATTAAGCATTCACACAATTCTGCAGATTAGCCTCAATTGATTTTTTACCTCAAAACCTTTATATTTTCTGCTATGGATTTAATCAAAAAACTCGACGAATGTGAAGCAAGACTCAAGGAACTTCAGGAAATCATTATGGATCCTGAGCTTGTAAAAGACCAGAAAAAATACAAAGACACAATGCGCGAAAATGGATATCTTACGGATGTCTGCACACTTTATGACGAATACAAGAAAGTGCTTTCAGGAATTAAAGATGCCACAGAAATGATCACGGCAGAAGATGACATTGAAATGAAAGAAATGGCACGTGAAGAACTTAAGACACTTGAAGAAAAACAACCGAAGCTTGAGGAAGAGATTAAGCTTAAACTTATTCCTCCAGATCCTCTTGATGAAAAAAATATTATCCTTGAAATCAGATCGGCAGCAGGTGGAGATGAAGCTTCACTTTTTGTACGCGATCTTTGGGAAATGTACTGTCATCTTGCAGAACGAAAGGGCTGGAAAACAGAAACAATGGAAGCTCAGGAAACTGAAGTCGGCGGATTCAACAAAATCGTTACTTCTATTTCAGGCAACTTCGTATACGGAACAATCCGCTGGGAATCAGGAGTTCACCGGGTTCAGCGTGTTCCTGCAACAGAAAGCCAGGGCCGTCTTCAAACTTCAACGGCAACAGTTGCAGTTTTGCCTGAAGCAGAAGAAACTGACATTCAGATAAACCCAGGCGATGTACGCGTAGATGTTATGCGTGCAGGTGGTCCAGGCGGACAGTGTGTTAACACAACAGACTCTGCAGTTCGTTTGACTCATATTCCAACAGGAATCGTTGTTATTCAGCAGGACCAGAAAAGTCAGATTAAAAATAAAGAAAAGGCATGGTCGGTTCTTCGCGCAAGACTTTTTGATCTTGAACAGAGCAAGAAAGATGCAGAACGTTCCGCTCAAAGAAAGAACATGGTTGGAAACGGAGACCGCTCGGAAAAAATCCGTACTTACAACTATCCTCAGGACAGAATTACAGATCACAGAATCAATTTAAGCGTACACAACCTTCCTTCATTCATGATGGGTAACATGGACGAAATGCTCGATGCATTGAACGTTTACGCAAAAGAAGAAAAGTTCAGCGAACTTGATAAATAAAATATTCACAATTCATAATTCTTACTTTTAAATTTCAATTTTTAATTTAAGGATTATGGATTGTGCATTTTACAAAAAATGACTTTCCAGCAATTCAAACAACATGCAATCAAAGAATTAACATCATCCCCTTCTGCCGCACTTGACGCAGATGTGTTGCTTCAGCATTTTACAAACAAAGACAAAACATACATTTTATTTCACAGAGATGAAGAGCTTACTGATGAACAGGAAACCATTTTAAAAGAAGCCATTGAAAAAAGAAAGACAGGACTGCCGGTTGCATATATAACAGGACATAAAGAATTCTACGGATATGATTTTTTTGTTACACCAGATGTACTGATTCCAAAACCAGACACAGAAATACTTGTAGAAAATGCAATCCAGTTTATAAAAGAAAAAACTGAAGAAAAAAAACGTGCACTTAAAGTTCTTGATTTGTGCACAGGAAGCGGCTGCATTGCAGTAAGTATTTTAAAATTTCTTAAAGAAGAAAAAATCATTACGACAGAATTACTTCCAGATTTTATTTTAGCAGATATAAGCGTTAATGCACTTAAAATTGCTGAAAAAAATTCTGAAAGACTTCTTTCAGATTCTGCAAAAAAAATTAAATTCATTGAAACAAATCTTTTTAACAGCATAAACGAAAAATTTGATATCATCGTTTCAAATCCTCCGTACGTACCTGCTCTAGAAACAGATGAACTTTTAAAAGACGGAAGAAATGAACCTCGCCTTGCACTTGACGGAGACGTTAACACAGACGGATCTCCAAGCGGAACAACAGACGGCCTTGAGCTGATCAGAAATCTTATAATCCAGTCAAAAGCACATTTTACAAAAGACGGAATTCTGATTCTTGAAACAGGCGAATACAATGCAGAAAAAACAGAATCATTTATGAAACAAAACGGATTTTCACAAACAAAACTTTACAGAGATCTTGAAGGACAACTTAGAAATGTCAGCGGAATTTTCAATGGATAAATTACAAAGCATAAAAGAATACGCAAAGAAAAATTCAGTCCCAATAATGTTCGACGAAACAAGTGACTTCATCTGTAAATATATTGCGGAACATGAAGTACATAATATTCTTGAAATCGGTTCTGCAATCGGATACTCAGCAATCAGATTTGCATCAGTAAAACCGGACGTTAATGTTACGACAATAGAAATCGATATAGACCGTGCAATAAAAGCAATTGAAAACATAAAGAGCGAAAACCTCAGCGACAGAATAACACTGATCAACATGGACGCAATGGCAGTAGATCTAAAAGATTCTTTTGATTTAATTTTCATCGATGCAGCAAAAGCACAATACACAAGATTCTTTGAAAAATTCAAAAAAAATCTTTCAAAAAACGGAGTAATCATCAGCGACAACTTAAGCTTTCACGGCATGGTTGAAGATCATTCACTGACGCACAATTACAGCACGATAAAGCTTGTTAGAAAAATCAAACGCTATGTTGACTTTTTAAAATTCAACACAGAATTTACAACAACCTTCTACAAATGCGGAGACGGAATTTCTGTAAGCAAAAAAAATGATTTTATAGATTTTTCACAGCTCAAAAAAATTGCACAGGGAAACTCAGCAGATTTTTTTGAATACAAAAACAACAAAGTAATAAAGCTCTACAAAAAAGATTTTTCAAAAGACGATGTACTTAAAGAATTTTTAAATACGCTTAAAATCAACAGTCTTGGTATTCCCGCTCCAAAAGCATTCAGAGTATTTTTTCAGGACGGAATGTATGCTGCAATATACGAAAAGATTAACGGGGAAACACTGTCTCAAATTGAAGATGAAAAAGAAAGATTAAATGCAATACTTAAATACGTTGAACTACAGAAAAAAATCAGCAGTATTCAGACGGAAGATTTTGAAAACTACAAAGATTTTCTTCTTTCACAAATAAAAGACAAAAGCAATCCGGAAAATTTTGAAACTATAAGAAAAATCAAACATCTTCCAGAAGGAAACAGAATTTGTTATGGAAACTTTCAACCGCAAAAAATAATTTTAAAAGATGACGGTTCACTCTGCCCGATTAATTTTTCACACACAGTAAAAGGTCCTGTTGAATTCGACATTGCATGCACTTACAAATTTTTAAGCAAAACTATTTCAAAGGATTTTGCAGGAATATATCTGATTAAAACTGAAACCTCTTTTGAAAAGATAAAACCATTTCTGGATATTGAGTCATAATGACAGATTAAAAAAATCAATCTATAATAAAAAACATGAAAGACTCATTCAAAAATGTCTGCACAAATGAAGACAATCCAAAATGGAAAGCTGCAATCACAAGAGAAAGCGAACTCTACTCAAGAGGAAACGGAATCCGCAGTGATTTTGAGCGCGACTATACACGAATACTTCACAGCGAAGCATACAGAAGATTAAAACACAAAACTCAGGTTTTCTTTGCTCCAAACAATGATCATCTGTGCACAAGAATTGAACATGTAAATCACGTTGCAAGTGTAAGCACAACAATTGCAAAGCATCTTGGACTTAATGTTGAACTGACAAATGCAATTGCAACCGGCCACGACATCGGGCACGCACCATTCGGACACACCGGAGAAAACATTTTGAACTCCCTCATAAAAAAACAGAAGGAAGGTGAAAATGCTCCAAAGAAATTCTGGCATGAAAGAAACAGTCTTTTTTTTGCTGATTATATAGAAACTCTGCAGGACCCGGACGGAGGCAGAAAAAATCTTGATCTTACATATGCTGTAAGGGACGGACTTATCTGTCACTGCGGAGAGATTGATCAACAGGCATTGAAACCACGGGACAAAGCAATTGATCTTTACGAAATTAAAAGACCAGGAATTGTTTCACCTTTCACATGGGAAGGATGCGTTGTAAAAATCAGTGATAAAATTGCATTTCTTGGAAGAGATATTGAAGACGCAAGAGCCTGCCATTTAATCGACATGGGGGCATACCGTCAGCTGCGCGATATCGTTGGTGCAACACTTGGATTCGGACCGAATAAAAAATATTCAAATCATACAACAAACGGTGCCTTCAGATCTGGAAGAGCCGTAAACACAACGACACTGATTAACGATATGATTGTAGACTTATGCAATGAATCATATCCGGAAAAAGGACTTTGCTTCAGCGAGCCGTATTTTAAATTCATACACGAACTTAAAAGATTCAGCTTTGCAAATATTTACAACAACTGGCGCCTTATTGAATTCCAGAAATATGCGGAAGTAGTTTTAGGCTGCATCTACAACGCACTCATTCAGACACAGGATTTTGCAAAGAAAAGAACGATGGACAGATGTCTCAAATATACTCAGAAACTCCGCGAGACATTCATCGACTGGCTTGTAAAATATACAAATTATGATTTAGAAAAAAAGCAGCTTTTCAGATATTACACAAAAGAAGTTTTTGACATCAACGATCCTGAAAGCTACGAAAAATGCATCATTGAATACATCAGCGGAATGACTGACCAGTTTGCAATTTCAATTTTTGAAGAAATCAGCAACTTTTAATCAACTGATACGGCGGAACATGATGAATAATTTTTACAGCGACGGATTGAAATTTGAATGTAAAAACTGCACGGCCTGCTGCTGTCTTGAAGGCGGAGTTGTAATGCTCAGTCAGAAAGATTTATCAAGGCTTGCGTCATATTTAAATCAGACAGAAGAAGAGTTTATAAAAGGAAACTGTCAGTTTCTTCAAAATAATGACGACAAAAAATATTATCTTTGCCTTTTAGATAAGGCTGACACAGCTCAATGCATTTTCTGGGACAAAGGCTGCACCTGTTATGAAGCACGCCCGACTCAATGCAGGACCTACCCTTTCTGGACAAAAATAATGTCTGATGAAAAAAGCTGGAATGAAGAAAAAAACTTCTGTCCGGGAATAAACGAGAGAAAACTTATTTCGCGCGAAGAAGTTGAAAAAAATCTCGCGGAATACAAAGAAAACAGAAGCCTGATCATCTGCATTGATGAAGATGAGTTTTAACAAAAAGCATCAGTTATCAAAAGCGTACTTATTTATAATCAATAATTTATGATTTCTTCTTTAAGCCCATTTGATTTTTTTTGATAACAAAGATTTTAATATTTTCTTTTCTTCTGCATTCTTAATTGTAATTAATAAATCATAATTTCTTGCAGGATATATTACATGCCCGTTATTGTTTAAATAATCAGATTTTGAGATTGTAAAATCATCCGGCTGTTTATATGCATCTATTTTATTTTTTCTATCTGGACAATTTGGATCACTTGGATAAATTGCAGGAAAACTTCCTTAATAAATCAAGCTAATATTTCCAGCCAATCATCCCCTTTCCTGTACTTGAGAAAACAACACCTGTTTTATACATTGTCTTTCCACTCACTGCATAGCGTTCCGCATAACCGTTTGCATCAATCTGTGCTAAAGCTTCTTCCGCAACTTCTTCAAACTTACGGCCTTTGTCCATTTTCAGTTCAAAAATAAAGACGCTGTCTTTTGTTGTAACAATTACATCGCTACGGCCGGCAACTGACTGAAGTTCACTTACAACATTAAAGCCTGTCAATCGGAAAATAAGGTGAGTTACAGATTCGTAGTAATTTTCGCACATATCCTTTTTTACCACGGTCGGCAAGTCTGCAATTGCGGATTTTATAATTGTAAGCACTCTGTCTACATCTTTATTCTTCAAGGCCTGCTTCATGTTATTTATTTCCAGCCCCATATCATCATATGGAACATTGACAAACTTTTTCAGAAGAACTTCGAGAAAGCCTTGTTCTATTTCGCGGTTTGGAAAATCAAGCGTAAAAAGTCTTGATTCTTTTTCAAAGCCTTTTATTGTAAGATAGCCGCTCTGGTAAATTACAGGAAGCATATTTTTGCTGTCTGGATCATAATTCTTAAACTGATTTTCAGTTGCCTGTCGACCATTTACAAGTGTAGAAAGTTCCAGCGGCTGATTCTGCAATGTTTTTACAAGAAATGATGGAGTTCCACTTTCAAACCAGTATGAACCAAAATCTTTTTCCATAAAACATTTCAAAAGGCAGAACGGGTTATATACCCCTTCACCTGTGTGAGCAAAATGATATCCGTCATACATTACAGCCAGTTTTTCTTTAGCTTGTGATACTGTCATTTCCTGTTCTTCTGCAAGTTTTTCAATTTCAGGCTCAAAATACTTTTCAAGCTCAGATTCTGAAATTCCGCATAATGTACAATAGTTTTTATTCAAACTTATATCATTCAGCTGATTAAGCCCGCTGAAGATATTTACGTGGCTTACTTTTGTAATTCCTGTGATAAACAAAAAACGTATGTATTTATCAAGGTCTTTGAGCGGACTGTAAAAACTGCGCAGCTCCTGACGGTTCTGGTCTTCGTATTCTGTGTAAAGCGCATCAAGAATAGGCTTGTCATATTCGTCGATCAGAATAACTACCTGTTTGCCGGTCTGCTGATAAACTGTTGAAATAATATTATTTAATCTTGGTGCAGAACGTTCATCTGTTACTTCAATATTATATGCTTTTTCATATTTTGAAAGTTGCAGATTAATTGCAGATTTTAAACTTACCAAATCCGGATAATTGTCTGCTCCAAAACTTATTTTCAAAACAGGATATTCTTCCCATTTCTTTTCAAGTTTTTCGATTGCAAGCCCCTTAAAAAGTTCTTTCTTACCAAGAAAGTAGGCTTCTAAAGTTGAAAGCAAAAGGCTTTTACCAAAACGACGGGGACGGCTTAGGAAATATGGCTTTCCTTCTGTGATAAGTTTATAAATAAGGTCCGTTTTATCAACATAAATACAGTCTCGTTTTCGTAAATCTTCAAAATCCTGAATACCAATCGGTAATAATCTTGCTTTCATGGTTTTTATTCTAGCATTGTTTAGGATTGTTTACAATAAAACAAAATTCCCCTTAAAATACACCTTCTCCCACATATCTTTATTTGTGGGAGTAAAGCGCTGCGTCTTCAGACTGGCTGAAAACGCTAGATGTAGCGGGGAATATTATTCTCCTAATTTATTTACAAGAAGATTTTTCAAAGTATTCAGCCCACTTTTTATATTTCAATATGAGTTCTGAATCAATTGTATCCGAGGCGGAAATTTTCTTTGAATGAAAATGTGCAAGCAAAGCTGAAAATTCTGCAGGTGAAGTATATTCATTATCTACAGTGCAAGGATGATCTGTAAAATAATATTTATAATTTTTTTTAACGTGATTTTTTTCTAACCACTTAATCACAGAAGTGATATCCTTTTCATCTGAAATCAATGCCATGTGATAATAGGCATAATCTTTATCAAACTTAAGTTCACTTTTTTTCAATTCATTTATAATGTGTTCACATTTTTTATCATAAAAATTATAAACAATCAAACTAACCACATCAGGACAAGTAATTAATTTGGCTTTATTTTTGGGATTTTGAATTAAACATTCTGCTGACACAACATAACCTTTATTCAACAGTCCGCTAAATACTTTCTCAACAGTTGTTGAATTAAGATCATGTGATTCTAAATATTCTTTCACAAGCCAATCTATGAATTTTTGATTTTTAGTATTCAATACTAAAGAAAAAGGCGTATCATCAATATCATCATTATTACATGAAAATAAATTTGCACCTTTAATAACCAGGCTTTTAGCAGTTTCATTATCTCCAAGTTTCAATGTCCAATATAAAGCAGTCTGCTCTTTATACAAAATATCTGCATCATTAAAATAATCTGTAAGTAATAGCGTAGACTTTGGATCCTTTTTTATTTCAAGAGAAATTCTCATTAGTTCATTTTGAAGAGATGGATAAAGCTTTAAATCACTACTCAATAGTTTTTCAATTTTTTTATAATCAGAAGAATAAAAACTCTTTTGTAAATCTTTTATTTTTTGTTCACTAGAAATACTGCATGATGATAGCGCCAATATACAAAAACTCATACAGGAAAATAATATTTCTATTAATCTATTTTTAATAATCAATTTTAATAACATATATTTTGTCCATTCCATTTTTCAAACCATGATCCTTTTATATATGGTCTTACATCAAAAGATTTTATTTTTTCTTTTTAAATTCCTATTACCGCAGATTGATCAAAAATAAGAATCTGAATATGTTCAAAATCTTCACAGGGATAATTTTCCCCTATTTTTTTTATAGGATTCCCCAAAAAAATATTAGCATATGCATATCCTCCGGAAAAACGCAGAGTTAATCTGTATTCCTGATTAGTCTTTATTTTCTTATCCGAACAATTTAACTTTACCAATACTTGATTATTAGATTGTTTACAATCAATATCTTCCATGTCAAAAACATAATAATACTCATCATTTGTAAGAGAAGCCTCATTTATTCTCTGATTAAAATTTAAGCAATCTATATTTATCCTGATAGACTCTTTTTGTATTGAGCAGCTAGAAATTGTCATACTTTTAGTTTGCACGCAACCAAAAAACAAAAACACTGCAAAGAATAAAAATATCACTCTATATTTTCTTTTACCCATTCTATTGCCTCTGATTTAAATCCTGAATTTGATAATATAGTCGCAGCATCTTTCAAAGCTTTTGATTGTTTTTCCGAAAGTTTTCTTCCGTCTTTTGCGAATGAATATAATTCTGCAAAATCTCCGACCATTTGCGCTTGTGATTCGTAGTATTCTATGTCATCTAAAGTAGTATATTGAGATAAATCTGTTATACGGTAATCACCAAAACTATAAACATCAACCTTACCAGAAGTATATAAGTACTGCTCACATAATAGATAATCAAAAGCACTTGGTCCATTTACCAAAGTGCAACCACCGGGGTTAAAAAGATATTGAACTTGATGAAAAGCCTCATGAATCAGAGTATTCTTCCCGTCATATGAACCAAGAGGATTATAATAAATATCGTTTGAAAGCCAAATTTGACCAGAATAAAATAAATGTGTTGAAGCAGATCTGCCACTTGGACTATTTATTATAGTCGCATTAGATATTGCAGTGGTGCCTATATTTCCTAAGATCTCTCTTATAAAACTATATTCTTCGTAAGATAAATTACGTCTTCCATCAGGGTCTATATAGTGTATTGGATTATTTGCAGCGTAGGCATACAAATTGGTATATTGATTCCTAACTGCGTTTTTTGACCGCATTTCGGCGTATTTTACCGGTGACAGCCAGCTTTTCGCGTAAGATTTTAAATTTTTATTCAAACAACCGTTCATTTTTTCTCCAGAATTC
>JAILEY010000033.1 GCA_024687165.1 Treponema sp. | reverse complement strand
ACCTTTGATAAAAAAGTTCCCGAGAAGGTTCCCTGCTGATTATGATGAATATGTGCGCGGCTGGTATAAGGATGAACTTTATGATATGGAAGAAATTCCTGTCTTAAGCAAAAATCTTCTTGAAAAATTTAAGGAAGGAATTTTTTATATTGATGATGATGTTTATATTACAAAATATGATTTCTTCTGCAAAAAAAATATTCTTCTTTCAAAAAATAAATTTAACGGCCATATAGAAGCCTGTGTAATCGTCCGCGATTTTTCTGAAGCTTCCCGCCGTGAAAAAATATTTCATAACGTCATACGATCTTTTGCAAAAATTTACCGCAATGCATATTACATTGATCTTCTGGAAGATTCTTTTGAAGAAATTCAGTCTGAAGATTTTTTTACAGGAAATATCAGAAACAGAGGTCTTGCCCAGGAAAACATGAAGCGCTGGCTTTTGATGGTCCCGGAAGAAACCAGAAAACTGATGAAGCCGTTCCTTGATGTAAAGAAAATGGCATCTGCTTTTGAAACTACGGATAAAAAAGTTTTTGAATACAGGGATTTTGACCTTAAGTGGACTCGTTCAGTTTTTGTTGTTACTGCCAGACTTTCTGATGGAAAAGCACGGAATATTCTCTGGACGACACAATCAATAGAAGATGAAAAACTTGCAGAACTTGAGCAGAAAAATGCACTTAAAATTGCAAATGAAAAGGCGATGGTTGCAAGTCAGTCTAAGACAAGGTTTCTCAGCAATATGAGCCATGACATCCGCACTCCGATGAATGCAATTACAGGATTTGCAGAAATTGCTTCAGCTCACATTGATGATAAAGAAAAAGTTCGGGATTGTATTGAAAAAATCATGACTTCAGGCCGTCATCTTCAGGGGCTTGTAAATGATATCCTTGATATGAGCAGAATTGAAAGTGGCAAAACAGTTATTCATGAATCAGAATGCAGCCTTATAAATGTTATTGAAACGATTCTGCCGATTATTCAGCCTCTTGCAAAGTCTAAGGATATTGAATTCAATGTGGATCTTTCAGAAATTGAAAATAAATTTGTATGGGTTGATCCGCTTAAAATCAACCAGATTCTGTTAAATCTTGTAACAAATGCAATCAAGTATTCTCTTGAAAAAACAAAGGTAAATCTCATTGTGCAGCAGATTAAGCCTTCAAAAAAAGGATGCGGTCTTTACAGATTTATCGTTTCAGATTCTGGAATCGGTATGAGTAAAGAATTCCTAAAGCATGTTTTTGAACCTTTTGAACGTGAATCTACGGCAACGATTTCCGGTATTCAGGGAACTGGACTTGGACTTGCAATAACAAAAAATCTTGTTGAACTTATGGGCGGAAAAATCAGTGTTGAAAGCACGATTGGAAAGGGCAGTACGTTTACGTTTGAGCTTCAGCTTAAGTTGCAGAATAAAAAAGACGGTTATATGGATGGAAGTAATCGCTTAGAAAATGATTCAGCTGCATCTGAATCAGATCAGTCAGAAATTATAAAGAAATCAAGAATTCTTCTTGTTGAAGATAATCCGCTTAACAGAACCATTGCAGAAGAAATTCTTCATGATGAAGGCTTTGAATCTGATACTGTCTGCGACGGAACAGAGGCTATTGAAATACTTACAAAATCAGAAATCAACAAATATTCAGTTGTACTGATGGATATTCAGATGCCTGTAATGAACGGTTATGAAGCAACAAAAATTATCCGTAATATGAAGCGCCCTGATCTTGCAGAAATCCCGATTATCGCAATGACTGCAAACGCCTTTGAGGAAGACAGAAAACTAGCAATTGAATGTGGAATGAACGCACATATTTCCAAGCCTATAAATACCAGTCAGCTTAAAAAAATACTTATAGATGAGCTTTTAAAAAAATCTGATTCACCATCAAAAAAAAGGTGATTAATAATTTTTATAGAATTCTATAGCTTTATTAAATAATTAAACTCATTGAAACACATGGATATTTCCTGTAAAATCGCTGTATCATGTGTTTATCTGACCTTAAAAAAGATTTCCCTGTTTTTTTCAAAGAAGAAAATAAGGATGTTATATATTTTGATAATGCTGCAACTACGCAGCGACCTCAGTGTGTTCTTGATGCGCTTGCAGAATTTTATTCCCGTGACAACGCAAATCCTCTCCGCGGACTATACGACCTTTCAAACAGAGCAACTATTGCGTATGAAAATTCACGTGCAGCTGCTGCATCTTTTATCGGGGCTTCGCGCGCAGAAGAAATAATTTTTACCAGAAATGCTTCTGAAAGTTTGAACTTTATTGCTTATTCTTATGGAATGCAGTACGTTCAGGAAGGGGATGAAATCGTTATTTCCTGCATGGAGCATCATTCAAACATTCTTCCGTGGCAGATGGTCGCTCAAGCAAAAAAGGCAAAGCTCGTATGGCTTGAATGTGATGATCAGGCTGTAATTTCAAAAGAAGAATATGAATCAAAAATTACTTCAAAAACAAAAATAGTTTCAATTGCACACGTAAGTAATGTTTTTGGAATTACAAATCCGGTAAAAGAAATTGCTTCTTATGCTCATAAAGTCGGTAACGGTGGAAAAGGTGCTGTTGTAGTTGTTGACGGTGCTCAAAGTACGCCTCACATTCCTGTAAATGTTAAAGATTTAGATGCTGATTTCTTTGTTTTCAGCGGACATAAGCTTTGTGCTCCAATGGGAATTGGTGCTCTTTACGGAAAGTACAGTATTCTTGAACAGACTCAGCCATTCCTTCGCGGCGGAGAAATGATTGAATACGTAACTCGTGAATCCGCAACTTTTGCCGAAATTCCTCACAGATTTGAAGCAGGTACTGTAAATGCGGGCGGTGCTGTAGGACTTGCAGCTGCAATTAAATATCTTGAAAATATCGGCCTAAAAAATATTGAAGAAAATGACAATAAGCTTGCGTCTTATCTTGCTGATGAAATGCGAAAAATTCCGTACGTAAACATAATCGGAAATAATGACGCATCAAAGCACTGCGGAATAATTACGTTTACAATTGACGGCGTTCATCCGCATGATGTTGCTACAGTCCTTGATTCTGAGCATATTGCGGTTCGTGCAGGCCATCACTGTGCTCAGCCTCTTATGCAGAAACTTGGAGTTGGAAGTACAACAAGAGCGAGTCTTTATTTTTATAATTCAGAAAAAGAAGTGGAAATTTTTTGCGAAAAACTTAAGAATGTCCGTAAATGGATGGGCTTCAAGGAATAGTTTAAACAGGAAAGTAAAATGGATTTAAAAGCATTATATCAGGAAATTTTGAATGAACATAACCTCCATCCTAATCACAAAGGTGATACGGAAGGTGCTACAATTTCTCTTCAGGGAGTAAATCCATCCTGCGGAGATAATATTACTGTTTTTCTTAAGGTTGATTCTGATGGAAAAATTGTTGACGGCAGCTTTACAGGTTCAGGTTGTGCCGTAAGTCAGGCAAGCGTAGATATGATGCTGGATAACGTTATCGGCCTGTCTAAAGAAGAAGCCTTAAAACAGGCAGAAATCTTTATGGGGATGATTAAAGGTACTGCATCTGAAGAAGATATTGAACTGCTCGATGAAGCTGCCTCTCTCAAAAATATAAGCATGATGCCGGCTCGTGTAAAATGTGCAGTTCTTGGATGGCACACAATGGAACAGATGCTTACTTCAGGGCTTTCTTCAGC
This sequence comes from Treponema sp., assembly GCA_024687165.1. Lineage (GTDB taxonomy): Bacteria > Spirochaetota > Spirochaetia > Treponematales > Treponemataceae > Treponema_D. Next base: position 26,523 of record JAILEY010000033.1, on the reverse strand, counting down.
AACTGGAACTGCAGCTCACTGTACAACGGAAAACATGTAAGCCCTTATGGACAGCGGAATTAACTGTGTAGCCCTTGTTGGTCCGACAGCAGTAGGAAAAACATCTCTTGGTGTTCGTCTATCAGATCATTATGGCTGGGATATTATTTCAGCAGATAGCCGCCAGATTTACAAAGGCCTTGATCTTGGAAGCGGAAAAGATCTTGGTGAATACAATTACAACGGAAAAAGCATAAATCATCATCTTATTGATATTACAACGCTCGAAAGTGAATATAACGTTTTTTGTTTTCAGCAGGATTTTTATAAAATTTTCCGTAAAAATCAGAATGAAAATAAAATGTCGTTCATTGTCGGCGGTACGGGAATGTATGTTGATTCAATCGTAAGTGATTATCAGTTGCTCCCTGTTCCAGAACAGCCGGATCTTGTTGCAGAACTTGAAAAAAAATCTACGGAAGAACTTGCAGAACAGCTTTTGAAAATAAAGCCTTTTGTTCACAATAAAAGCGACCTTGTCCTTAAAGACCGTCTTGTAAAGGCTTTATCTATCGAACTATTTAAGCTCAGTGATGAAGGAAAAAAAATGGCGGAAGAATACCGTCATCCTCAGGTGAACACTTTTGTAATCGGAACAACATTAGAGCGCGATCAGCTTCATAAAAATATCAGAATCCGCCTTGAAGAGAGAATTGAACAGGGAATGATAGAAGAAGTTGAAAATCTTCATAAAACATATTCCTGGGAGAGACTTGAAAAACTCGGTCTTGAATACAGATTTGTAAGTCTTTATCTTGAAGGAAAAATTTCAACAAAAGAAGAAATGACTGAACAGCTTTATCACGCAATCAGTCAGTTTGCAAAGAGACAGGAAACATGGTTTCGCGGAATGGAAAAAAAAGGAGTCAAGATAAACTGGCTCCCGTCTGAAAATGATAAAGAGAAAAAGTTTAGTTCAGCTTTAGAACTGATTGATCGAGCCCTTAAGCGTTAACAGCAAGCTTTTCTTCGTTTGGATTTGCGATTTTTGTCAGGTATCCTGTGCGGATGCATGAATCAAAGAGTGAGTGTGTGATGAAGTCTGTTGTGATTTCGTCATATCCGTCTTTGTCGCGAACGATTCGTACAACATATCCGTCTTCTGTTTCACGAAGAATTGTAAGATAATCTGTTGTTTTTCCAATGCTCTTGAGTGTGTAATATGCCATAATAATCCCCCTCAAAAATACTAAGGTGTTTACAGACTGCAGTTTAGTGGATGCAAGCCTTATATTTATATCATCGGCTGCTGATTGTGCGACATTAGAGTTTTTTGATTTTTTATGTTAGAATGAAGCGATATGTTTGATTCTCATTTTCATCTTGTTCAGTGCTGGGAAAAGGATAAAAACTGTACTTTTTATTCAGGAATTACCTGTGCCCATGAAAAGGAAGAATTTCTTCTGCAGGAAAAACTTGCGTCTCAACTTATTGAAAAAGGACTTGATATTAAGCTTGCATTCGGCCTTCATCCGTGGAATATTGATCTTTCTAATGCTGATTTTCTGGAAGGTCTTTTAAAGGATAATAGAATTGATTATATCGGGGAAACCGGCTTTGATTTTTACACGAAGGAACTAAAAGACACAAAAGAGGAGCAGGAAAAAGCATTTAATATCTGCCTGAATTTTGCCTTTCAATATAATAAGCCGCTTGTAATCCACAACAGAAAGGCACTTGATAAAATTTATGAATACAGCACAGGGCTTTCTAAAGTTCCTCATGTTATTTTTCATGCGTTTCCTTTTGGTTCAAGAGAGGCTTTTGAAATCCTTAGAAAAGGGGTAAATGCATATTTTAGCTTTGGAATTCAGGCTTTGAAAGGCAGTAAAAAAGCGCTGGATTGCATACAAAATCTGCCACAGGAAAGGCTTAGGTGTGAAACTGACGCTCCATATCAGTGCGGTACAGAATTAATCCTTGAAATAAGCCGTATTCTGGAATACAATAGAAAAAACTAAGAAGAAGGTATCCTAAGTTCATGAGTGCACAGAAAAGATCTACTGACAATTTTGATACTCTAGTTGCTGGAATTACAAAAAAAGAACGAAGGGATATTTTAAAAAATGCTCATAAAGGCCCTGCAAACGGAATCGGAACTATTCAGAATGACGGAAGAGTTGATAAACTGAATACAAAACGGGCACTTTTAAATAATTTTAATCATGAAAATTTAATCACGAAATTTTTAATCTGGTTTAAATCCTTTGTTTTAAATAAGACGATTGAAGAGCTTTATAATTCATCGGTAATTTCTTCAATGTCAAAGCAGCTGGAACGTGATTATCCGGGGCTTTTGAACAGTAAGAATAAGACTTTTGGTTCTAAATTTTATTATAAGCTTCAGGATTTAAATAAAGCTCAGGTGTTTTTCTCTGAACAGATTGAAACTGCTTCTTCTGATTCCGGGGAATTTTATTTTATTCTTGCCTATACCCTTATGCCTGAATTAATGGGTGATATAAAAACTGCATGTGATCCCTATCAGTATCCTTTTTCAAAGCAGCTTACACAGGATACAAAGAATTTCCTTCTGGCAAGGATGGAAGAGCTTCTTGCCGCAATTTCTTCTGATAAAAAGACTCAGATGACGAGCAATGCACTTTCCTTTGAGTGGCTTGTTTCTTTCTCAAGACTTCCTTTGAGCACTCTTCTGGCAAAATTTTCTGATTCTTCTGAAGGTGGAAAGACTCTGCTGTTTTCTCAGATAAAAGGTGATTTTTCGACTATTTCAAAAATCCTTGATTCTCAGCCGTCGCTTCAAAATGATATGCTTAGAATCTTGTTTCAGCCTGTTCAGCAGGGTAGTTCTCTTTGGGATTATACTTCCACAGAAGATTCTCAGTCTGTAAGTGAAAAAATAAATTCTGTTTCTACTGAAATAGCAGTAATCAACATGTTCATAAATACAATTCCAATTAAAAAAATCGGAAAGGTACTTTATGAGAATTCTCTTTATAATCCTGAGCCTTTTATTCTTTCTGAAAACTGGTTCCTTAAGTTCAGGGACAAGTGGAATGAAGTTTTTGAATCACGATGGAGAATGTGGGACAGGGATTTTAAAAAGGAAACTGCAAAAAAGAAGCTTAAAATTTATTTCGGCCTTTTTGATTTACAGCGTTTCCCGTATCATCCATGGGACAGAGTTGCTGCAATTGTACCGTTCTCCGCAGATTTAACGCTTGGATTCCTTAATTATTATTTCAAGAAGGAATATGTTAAGTATGCAAGCATTTTGAATATCGTAACTCTCGAAGGTGATTTTTCAATAAAGGAAAACCGCCAGGAATTTACTGATGTAGTTTCTGATATGAACGGAATTACGGTTGAACTGGAAAAGCTTTCTGATCAACTTTCTCTTTCCGGGGAATACGGCGAAGAGTTCATGAAGTTTGATCCGGACAGAATTACGCAGAATGTGAAGGACCGTTATGGTGTCATCATAAACGAAATACAGGATGTAGCAGAAGAATGCTATGATACCTTTATGAAAAACTGTGAAAAAATGCAGAATCTTCTTCTTGCAATGCTTGGAGAGAGAACTTCTGTTTATTATGGTGCTTTGACGAATCTTTCAAAAATCATGGGGAATGAAAACCGCAATTTCCGTGAAACCATTGAGCGTTTTGCCTATAGCCTTAAATATGCGCAGGAAGTTCTTAAGGAACATCACGAAATCGATTTGATAAAAGTATGAGTAATTATATAAAAAAACGTTTTGTATATCAGGGCAGGGAACTTACAGAAGGTCCATTCTGGTGCATTACAGACATGACTGCAGGAAGCATGCGTTTCCGCTGGAATGAGCGAAATCCTGTGAGAATGGAATTTTTAAGGCAGCTTTCCGGTGATAAGTATAAGGTTGCTCAGATAGAGCTGATTCATTCAAAAATAATTTATGATATTTCAAATGCGGATGATGCTGAATTCATGCAGGGAGATGGAATAATCACATCGAATAGAAATATTATTCCTGTAGTTACGGTTGCGGATTGTGTTCCACTTTATCTTTATGATGTAAAAAGCGGAACTGTGGGAATATTTCATTCGGGATGGAAAGGAACCGGTATCATTGAGGACGGAATTAAAAAGGTTTGTGATACATACGGCTCTTCTTCGGAAAATATTTGCATTGCAATCGGGCCTCATATTGGAAGCTGCTGTTATAACGTTAAAAAAGACAGGGCTGATTTTTTTGCAGAAACATTTACTCCGGATTGTATTACAAAAATTTCTGAGGATGAATACAGTCTGTCGCTTACAAAGGCAAATCTTGCTTCAATAAAAAATGCGGGTGTTCCTCAAGAAAATATTACACTTATGGATGAATGTACCTGCTGTTACAAAGTAAATGGTGAATATAAATACGGCTCTTTCAGGCGGCAGGCATCTGTTCTTCCTCCTGATATTGAACTTGAAGAAAGGCTTAAAAAATTTACAGTTCAGGCTGCTTTTATTATTTCATAAAGAAAATCTCCAGAAAGCCGCTTTAGAGAAGTTTTGAAGATGCCCTTAATTTTAATCTCAACTGCTTTTATAAAAATCATTTTTCTGTTACTATACACGGGTGAAAGACGCAATTAATTCAGTTTTACAGCTTGTCGGAAGCCTAGGATTTCTTCTTTATGGTATGAGGCTCATGAGTGATGGTGTCCAGAAAAGTTCTGGTGAAAAGCTTCAGCGTGCTCTTGGTGCACTTACAGGAAACCGTTTTAAGGGATTTTTGACCGGTCTGGGTGTTACGATGATTATCCAGTCATCCGGGGCAACTACTGCAATGGTAGTTTCTTTTGTTAACGCAGGACTTCTTACGCTGAAGCAGTCGGTTGGTGTTATTTTCGGTGCAAATATCGGTACAACAATTACCGCATGGATTGTTTCGATTTTCGGCTTTAATTTTAAAATCAGCGCATTTGCAATTCCTGTTTTTGGTGTAGGATTTTTCCTTACCCTCAGAAAGAATCAGCAGTCTAAAAATATCGGTGAAGCCGTAATGGGCTTTGGAGCTTTGTTCCTTGGTCTTGCATGGCTTTCTGATGTTTTTTCATTTGATCCGTCTGAACTTGGATTTCTTGCTTCAATTCAAAATCTTGGTGTTCTTTCTGTAATCATTTCGTTCTTTGTAGGTTTTGTAATCACGGCTCTTATGCATTCTTCAAGTGCATTTTCTGCAATCGTAATTACAATGGCTCATAACGGAATTGTTACATGGCCTGTTGCAGCCGCAATGACACTTGGTAGTGAAGTAGGTTCAACAATCGATGCAGTGCTTGCTTCCCTTGGGACAAATGCAGATGCCCGTCGTGCAGCATTAGTTCATGTTTTTTTTAACCTTGTAGGAACAACACTTGCACTTATCTGTTTCCGACCTTTCCTTGCTCTCATCGAATATATTTCAGGAGATGCAAACCTCGCAATCAGAATTTCAATTCTTCATACAGTATTTAAGACAATCAACTCATGTATCTTTATGCCGTTTATCAGTCAGCTGGTGAAGATTACATATATTTTCATAAAGGATGATAAGAATGTTGATGACAGTGTTTATCATCTTGAATTCAGTGAAAACCTTATCGGTAAAGACAATCCTCCTGCACATATTATCCGTCTTGAAAAAGAAGTTTCGGATATGTCCGGCATTGCTTTTGAAATGTTTACAATAATTGAAAACGGCTTTAATAACCGCAATACAGAATTTATTGAAAAGGATTTTGTTCGCCTTGAAAAGAAAGAAAATTACTGTGACCAGATGAATGAAGCAATCCTCCGTTATGTTGTAAATATGGAATCTTTAAGTCTTACGGAAGTTCAGCGCAATGAACTTTCAAAGCTTACACAGATTTCAGATGAACTTGAAGCAATGACTGACGAGTGTGCAACTATGGGCTTCCTCATTAAGCGCAGTATTGAAAAGAATATGAAGTTTGAAACTGAAGACATTAATCTTTTGTTCCCATATCTTTTGATGGCAAAGGATTTTGTTCAGTTCATTAAGGATAACGTTAACAAGAAAATTACAATTCCTCAGTTTAAATATGCAACTGAACTTGAGGCAAAAATCGACCAGCAGAAAAATTACCTTAAAAAGACTGCACGAAAGCATATTGAAGGCGGTGCTGATGTTAAGTCCGGTCTTATGTATATTGATTTCGTACGCCACATTGAAAAGCTTGGTGACCACGCATATGCAGTTGCTGAATTATTAACTTGATTTTTGAGAAAAAATATACTTGCATAAATATACATTATGATGTATTTTTGATGTATAAAGTTACATAAAATCCTAAAGAGGCGTGAAAATGGCAGTAAAAGAAACTGTAAAGAAAGCTGCAAAGACTGTAGCTAAGAAGACTTCTGAAGTAAAGAAGTCTGTAACAAAGAAATCTGGAAAAGACAAGGTTATTCTTGCTTACTCGGGCGGACTTGATACAACTGTTATCATTCCATGGCTCAAGGAAAATTATGATTATGATGTAATCGCTGTTTGTATCGATGTTGGTCAGGGCGATGACTGGAAATCAATTAAGAGTCGTGCTTTGAAGACTGGTGCTTCTGCATGTTATGTTGTTGATGCACGTAAAGAATATATTGAAGAATACATCTGGCCTGCTGTAAAGGCTAATGCAGTTTATGAAGATGAATATCTTTTGGGAACATCTACAGCACGTCCACTTATCGGAAAGATTCTTGTTGAATATGCACGTCAGGAAAAGGCAGTTGCAATCTGTCACGGTGCAACAGGAAAGGGTAATGACCAGGTTCGTTTTGAACTTGCAATCAAGGCATTTGCTCCAGACCTTAAGTGTATTGCAGCATGGCGTGATGACAAATGGAATATGGACAGCCGTGAAGCAGAAATCAAATTCCTTGAAGACCGCGGACTTGAAGTTCCAATGAAGAAAGATCAGTCTTATTCCCGCGATGAGAACATCTGGCACCTTTCACATGAAGGTCTTGAACTTGAAAAGACAGAAAATGAACCTAACTACAAGCATATGCTCAAGAACACAGTTGTTCCTGAAGAAGCTCCAGTTAAGGGTGAATATGTAAAGATCGAATTTGAAAAGGGTATTCCTGTTTCAGTAAATGGAAAGAAGATGGATGCTCTTAAGCTCCTTACAGAGCTTAATAAAATCGGTGGAAGAAACGGAATCGGTCTTGTTGACATCTGTGAAAACCGCTGTGTAGGAATGAAGAGCCGTGGTGTATATGAAACACCGGGTGGAGCAATTCTTTATGCTGCACACCGCATGATGAATCACCTTACTCTTGACAGAGATACATATCACTACAAGCAGCAGCTTTCAATCAAGATTGGTGAACTTATTTATGACGGAAAAGTATTTACAACATTGTACGATTCCCTCATGGCATTTATTGATAAGACTGAAGAAACATGTACTGGATGGGTAAAGCTCTATCTTTGTAAGGGTGCAATCCGTGGTGCAGGTTCTGGTTCAAAATACAGTCTTTATAATGAATCAATTGCATCATTCACAACAGGTGAACTTTACAATCATAAGGATGCAGAAGGATTTATTACACTCTTCGGACTTCCACTCAAGGTCCGCGCTATGATGGAGCAGCAGGTGGGCGAAGGACAGGCTGTAGTTAAATCAAAGAAGCTTAAGAAGCGCCCGACAGAGTAAGGGTAAACTTTACGAGGGTGCGATCAAGTGAGCACCCGTGCACCTGCTGCGCGAACCGCCCCTGCGGTGAGCTAAGGTGGGCGAAGGACAGGCTGTTGTAAAGTCAAAGAAGCTTAAGAAGACTGAGTTAAAAGCTCAGTCTTTTTTTTTAAAGACAAAATTGTATTAAAAATTATGTAAGCTGTTCCAGAGAGTTTCTCAGCAGATTCAAAAACTGAGATTTTAAAATCGGAGCAATCTCTTTTCCTTTTTTTGCTTCATCGAAGGCCGCATCTGCATCCTGTATAAACTCATCAATTTTCTTTTCTGAAAGCGGAAGATGTGTACCGATGATTTTGTTTTCAAATTCCTGAGAGAAGAAAGTAATTGCTCCTGTAAATGCAATTTTTATGTCTGTGATTATGCCGCGCTCTGTATTTACAAGAAAGGCAAAGCTTGCAGAAAGCTGAGAAATCGAATTTGTTGGTCCTACTCTTTTAAAGATTTCAACTTCCCATTCATTTACCGGCAGTCGGATTTTTGTAAGAATTGAACCTTCCGGTACGCCTTCAAATTTTGAAAGCGGAATATACATTGTTTCATTTTGATTTTTTATTTCAAGTCTTGCAGCAGAAACAAGAAACGGTGCCCATAAAGTATGCTTTATGTCTTTTGCGCAGATGTTCCCTCCGACTGTAGCTGAATTTTTAAGTGTGTAATTTCCAATTGAAGAGAGGGCACTTAGAATAAACTTTGGAAGTTTTTTTTCTCCGGCCTTAAGAAGATCCGCGATTGTAACTGCTGCTCCCATTTCAATGTATCTTTCTTTTTTTTCAATGGTGCAGAGTTCAGGTATTGAATAAAGCGTTATGAATTTTTCTTTAATATTTTTTTCCTGAGTACAGCCTGAAAGAATTTGAAGGTTGTTAACATTTTTGAGCTGATAGAAAACATCTGAAAGATTTTTTGTTATGAGTACAGTTTTATTTTCTTGCATTAGGCTTTTTTCCTTCTCTTGTGTATTTTGCCGCAACAGCATAAAGAATTCCGTTTGTTAAAGTTGTGTTGTCTATGCAGCAGCAGTGAAGTCCGCTTATGGCATCTTCTATCTGTTCAATCGTTGGTCTGTAGTATGAAGTTAGAATTGAATATGCAGTGAGAATTTTCCCGGCATTGCAGTAGCCGCACAAAGTAATTCCTGCCTGAGAAAATCCAGTCATAATGTCTTCGTAAACAGGCTCTTCCATAATCTGTTCAAGAGTAAGAATCTTTTTTCCGCGCGCAAGACCGATTGGAATTATGCAGCTTGAGATTGCCTTGTTATCCATCAGTACCATGCAGTTTCCACAGATTCCTTTCTGACAGCCGCATTTTACGCTGTAGATTTTTTCTTTTCTTAAAACGGAAAGAAGTGATTCAGAAGGATCAGCGGAAAGTACAATTTTATTGTTGTTCAGTGTCAGTGGAATTTTCATTCTTGTTTTCCTCCTTCTGCATCTGTTCAGCTTTTATTCTTTTAATCATTTTTTTATGTCTGTCCAGTGTGTTGAATAATGTGTCTGTTTCAAGCGGAAGTGAATTCAGTACGCAGTTCATTGCCTGACTTAATGCCTGTGTAAAAGCAGCCGGCAGAATCTGATAAATTATTTCTCCCATTGAAGCAGGTGTTCTGTCGCTTTGAATAAATGATATTTTTATATTCTTGCAGTTTCGGCTTTCGTTTTCTGTAAGTGCGTTGAGTATTTTCTGAATCTGCAGTCTTACAGAAGCAATTGCGGCCTGCTTGTTAAGAATTTTTCCGCCGTTGATTATAAAGTGAATGCTTTTGATTTCTTCACAGTACGTACATGAATTCAGTTCAAGCTCAATTACTGCTGCTCCAAAAGATGCTGCATAAAAAGGCTTTCCTGTAAAATCATCACTGTTCCATTCATTTTTTGTGGAGAATAATTTTTTCTTTACGGAGTAGGGAAGTTTGTCTGATGCTTTTCGTTTCTTTATTGATGTACAGCATTTTTTTAAGAGCTCGGTCATGATGTTAATGTTGCTTGAAACATTTTCTGGAAGCGGTGGTTCTTCTCCTGCTTTGAATGCAGAATTGATTTTTACATTTATGTTTGGCTTTTCAAGAATTGCAGAAGCAGTTTTTTTCCATATGTCATAAATTGATGGAGAAACTGGTGGCGTATGAATTACTATTGTATCTTCTGATTCGAGCGTTACTTCCAGGGTTTGTTTTGTTCCGTTTAAGATTGATGCTGCATATTCAGAGCCTTGAAATCCGCATGCAAATCCAATTCCTCGCATAGGTGGTGAAAAAACAGAAACGTATTCTTTCGGATTATAATCGAACTCCCAGTTTTTTGAGTCCAGATGGAAGCTTGCGTATTTTCTGTTGTAGTCGCTCATTTTTGCTGCGGCTTGTAGAGTTTCATTTACTTTTTCAAGATCAAAATTAAACAGCTTCTTGAATTTGCTTTTTGATTTTTTTGAATCAGTTTCCGTAATATTTTTCAGTCTTATTTCAAGAGGCGTAAGATTGCATGCTTTTGCGATTTCATTAATCTGATTTTCAACTGCAAAAAAAGCTGCACTGTCAATCTGCTTGTAGTCAACGGATGAGGACGGACGGGAAGAGTAATTTGCTTTTGCTTCAATCAGTATGTTCTGCGGATTGTAAATTCCACAGGAAGCGATTACAAGTCTGTCAAGAATTTCCTGTGCAAGCGGATTAGCAAATCCTGCATCAACATTAATGTTGACTTTCATTGCTGTAATTGTTCCGTCCGCTTTAACTGCTGTTTCATGTTTGATGCTTATAGGCTGAATTGTATCAAGAAATTTTTCCTGCTCATCTCTTGTATAAACCAGTTTTACCGGATGTCCTGTTTTAAGTGAGGCTGCTGCAACCTGACATGAAATTATTGAGTTGAACCAGATTGTGTTTGTTCCTCTGTTTGTTGTAAGAGTTTTTTTTATGTTTATAGAATCTTCATCGATTGAAAGAACCTGTGAAAGCATGTGCCTTAGACCATTGATCCAGAGTGTAGGTGCAAATACAGTCAGTCCGTTCTGCTTCCATGAACATACTGCACCTGTAGGCTCTGAATATTCAGGAGTCTTTAATGCGTAAGTCCATGTATTTTCTATGATATAATCACTTTCTTTAAAAACACTTTCAATTCCAGGAGCTTCTTTTTCATCTTCTTTTTTTTCAAAGCATTTGCCCCAGGAGAGATTTCTTGTTGCTATTGTGTCTGAAAAAAATTCTTCGCGGATTTCACGGATGTTTTCAATTTCTTCGTTCTGCTGTTTTAGAATTTTTTTTGTAAGCTTTCGGTTTGGATTTTCAAAATTTTCTGCAGTGATATCGTCTTCTGTCGGCAGGTAATCTTCAATGGAATTTGTATCGATTGTAATTACTAGTTCCTGTAATATCTGTTTAAGTTCTGTTTCATCAGGACCTGTTAAAAGAGCAAGCGGCTGTCCTTCGTATGAAATATTTCCTTCGCAGAAAATCGGAATCTTCCCGTGCGGTGTGTCTATGAGATTTGTTCCCGGAATATCTCGTGAAGTAACAAGTGTGTATTCTTCCGGAAGATCAGGGTGTGTTATTGATTTTACGATTCCTTCACTTACTGGACTTCTGACAACGGCTGCATAAAGAAGCTTGTCCATCGTTATATCAGAATAAAAATTTTTCTGGAAAGAAATCTGAGAATTTCTTGACTTCTCACTTTTTTTAGACATGGTGTTTTTCTCCGGTTTTTTGAACACATTCAATTACATAGTCTGTCATTTCTTCACTCATGTCCGGCCATAGTGGCAGCGAAATTGTTTCCAGATATTTTTTTTCTGCTTCTGGAAAATTTTCTGCAGTGAAATCAGGATAAAGCTTCTGCCAGTATGAAAAATGAAAAACAGGAATAAAGTGCATGCTGATTCCAAGTCCCATTTCCTGAAGTTCTTTTGCAAAGGTATTTCTGTCGCAGTCGAGTTTTTCAAGGTTGAGTCTCATCAGGTAAAGATGGCAGCTGTCTCCTTTTCCAGTCGGCGGGATTTTTACAAAATCAAGATTTTTGAAAGCGTTATTGTATTTTGCTACATGAACTTTTCTCTGTGCATCAAATTTATCTGCTTTTGCAAGCTGTGCTCTTCCGATTGCTCCTAGTATGTCTGGAAGATTGCTTTTAAAACCCGGTGCAATTATGTCGTATTCCCAGCTGGCTTTGTCAGATGTATATCTGTCCCATGCATCGCGATCCATTCCGTGAAGGCGCATCTGGCTTATTCTTTTTGCAATTTTTTCATCTTTACAGGTTACCATGCCGCCTTCGCCTGTTGTCATTGTTTTTGTTGCATAAAATGAAAAGACTCCTGCATCTCCAAGTGTTCCTGCATATCCTTCATCAGTCAGACTTGGAAATGAGTGAGCGCAGTCTTCTATTACGTATACTCCGAATTTCTTTGCGATTTCATTTATTCTCTTCATGTTACAGATATTTCCTGCAATGTGAACCGGAACTATTGCTGCAACATTTTTCCCTTTGTCGCTTTCAAGAATTTTTTCGATGCTGTCCGGGGAAATTGAGTAAGTTTCCTTTTCAATGTCCGCAAAATAAACATCTGCTCCAAGATGACGTGCGCTCGCTGCCGTAGAAACAAAAGTGTAGGGTGTAGTAATTACTGCTTTTCCGGCTTTTACTCCGCATGCTTCCATTGCAAGTATCATTCCGCTTGTGTTTGAATTTACTGCCAGGGCAAAAGGAGAGTTAATTTTTTCTGCAAATTCTTTTTCAAATTCGTGTGTTTCGTTTCCTGTAGTAAGCCAGCCGCTTCTTAATACTCTGATTACAGCTTCTTCTTCTTCTTTTCCTGTTGATGCTTTGAAAAAAGGAACTTTCATTTTGTTCATTACAATACCACCTTTACACTGGAAGCCATATCAACATATCTTCCTTCTGCCTCTATGCTTTTGTAGAATTCATCTAAAGTTGGAACTGCTTTTCTTAGAATTCTTTTTAATTCCAGACTGTTTCTGAACAGCATTTCTTTTCCTTTTGTGAAAATACAGATAGGTGCAAGCTCTTCAATTAATTCGTCAAGAACAAAAGTTTTTGGAGGAATGTTTGTAAGTGTGAGAATTTTCTGGTATTCAGTTGGAGATGGATTTTCTTCCTTGAGCCACAAAGGTTCTTCAAGTCTTTCTCCGCGTCTGCAGCCGATGTACTGGATTTTTATGTCTTCATCCGGTGTAAAGCCTGAAAATTTTATAATTTGCCTTGCAAGATCAACGATTTTTATAGGCTGTCCCATATCAAGAAGATATGATGCTCCGTTTTTGCCGACTCCTCCAGTCTGAAGAACAAGAGAACATGCTTCTGGAATTGTCATGAAGAATCGTTCCATATTTGGATCTGTAACAGTTACAGGTCCGCCGTTTTTTATCTGCTCCATGAATATCGGAAGGATTGAGCCGCGGCTTCCAAGAACATTTCCAAATCTTACGAACATAAAGTTCTGCTCTGTGTTTGCTTTTTCCGCTGCTTCAAGTACAAGTTTTTCACACAGCATCTTGCTTACCCCGTAAACGCTTACAGGTGCAACGGCTTTATCCGTAGAAATCAGTACAAAACGCTGGGTTTTAAATTCCAGTGCTGCATCAAGCAGGTTTTTTGTGCCGAAAACATTGTTTTCAATTGATGCAACTGAATTTTCTTCCATCATTGGAACGTGCTTATAGGCTGCACAGTGAAAAATAACGTCTGCATGCGTGCGGGAAATGATATAGCGCACATATTCTCTGTCTTTCATGTCACCGATGATTGGAACTACCGACGCTTTCTGCCCGACTCCTTCCTGCTGCAGTACATGAAGTTCCCTGTATATGTTTACGATTGAATTTTCGCCGTGTCCGAAAAGATAAAGGCGTTCTGCTCCACCGGAAAGAAGCTGTCTTGCAAGTTCACTGCCGATCGATCCTCCGGCTCCCGTTATAAGTACGCGTTTACCTTTCAGATAGGAGAGGCTTTTTGTAAGCGGAATTTTTACCGGAGTGCGTCCAAGTATGTCCAGGGGATTTATATCTCTTGTCTGGATCAGGTGTGCTTTTCCGTCTATTACCTGGCTGATTGAAGGCACGATTTTAATTTGCGTAAAACCGCATTTTTTCAGATAATTGTATATTTCGCGAATCCTTTCTATGGGTGCTGAGGGTATTGCAATGACTGCAATGTCTGCTGCTTCTGCCCTGAGTGCTGCCGTTACGCTTTCAATAGGTCCAAGAACCGGTATTCCTTCGATTTTTGTGCTGACAAGAGACTGATCATCGTCTAAAAATGCCGCAATCGTTCCAAAAGTCTTTTTCTGTAATATGTCTTTGGCAATCATACGGCCTGCAAATCCTGCTCCGATGATGTAAAGACGTGTGTCTGTACTGTTCATTATCCCCTCGAATAGTACAAATATTCTACCATATAAGTTTTTATTCATCAACGAAAACACTTTTAAAAAAAATTAATAAAAAATTAAAACTATTTGACAAAATTATAATGTGTAAATATAATTATCTTTGAATACTTTAGTTTTGGTTGTATAATCAAATAATAAGTTAGTAAAAATCTGGCGATAAATAATAATAATCGTGATTCAAGGAGATTTTGAATGAAAAAGGGCGTAGTTATCTTAAGTAGCCTTATTCTTGGACTTGTATTCTGTTTGCCTGCTGTGGCACAGCCAAGTACAAGAGCTGTAGAAACAATTGTTATCGATAATTTCGATACAGACAAGGAATGGACTTGGGCAGTTCAGGCAAGTCGCTTCATTGCAGATGGTTATCCAATTGTGAAGAAGTTTGAAGGAATCCCTAATTCCTTGACTCCGTATCATAAGGATGATGAACCAACAGCAATGGTTCTTGGTACAAAAGCTAAGTTTGACCGCAAAGGTGACAACTGGTTTGAAGTATACCCAAAAAAGGATGACAAAAATTATGAAATTCCTTTTGTAGGTACTGTAACACAGATCGATTTCTGGGTTTGGGGTGCAAATTACAACTACAGACTTGAAGTTCTTGTTCGTGATGCAGATGGTCGTGTTCATACACTTAAGTGTGGAAACCTTATGTTCAACGGCTGGAGAAATGTTGTTGTAAATGTTCCTGGATATATCCGCCAGCATTCAAGACTTCGCACTGGACGCACAGATATGACATTTATCGGTTTCCGTGTTCGTACAGATGCAAACGAAGCTGTTGATGATTATGTAATTTATTTTGATCAGCTCAAATATACAACAAATACTCTTGCAAACATCTACGATGGTTATGGTTTGAGAAATGCAGATTTTGGTGATTCAGATAATTCTTCTGGAGCAGCAAAGAAGAACGAACCAGCTGCAGTTGATGCACAGTAATAAAGGTGGACATAGATGAAAAAAATTCGTTTTGCTATTTTAACTTTGTCAGTAGTTTTTGCCGGAAGCCTGTTTGCACAGACTGAAAGCCTTTCTGAACCAGATGCTTCAAATATCGGTAATGACAGCGCACGTCAGGCACTTCGTGAAGTAAGTGTTGAACGCTTTGAACGTGAAGGTTCATGGAATGTACACATTTCACCAGACTATGGTGTAATCAATGGTCGTCTTTTTGATGGAAGCCCACTTGCAAAAGAAGAACTCAACGATGCTAACAATCAGCAGGTTGAAGATACAAAAGTTCTTGGTGTTAAGGTAGAATTCTTCCGCCGTGGAGTTAACTCATTCTACATTACATCAGCTCGTCCAATCCCAATTGAAGGTGTTACAAAGACAGTATCTATCTGGGTTTGTGGACGTAACATGGGACATCAGATGTGGCTCCTTGTACAGGATTACAACGGACATAACTTTGAAATCTGGATGGGTTCACTTGAATTCAGCGGATGGAAGAAGCTTACAACAGCTATCCCACCTTCTCCAGATAGCGAACACGGTATCATTCAGCAGAGCGTATACCATGGTGACAAGCCTGGTCTCCGCATTGTAGGTTTCCGTGTTGATTGTAACCCAATGGAAGCACGTGGTTCATTCTACATGTACCTTGATGATATGCGCGCAGTTACAGACCTTTATGATCTTGAAAACCGCGACGAAGATGATATGATGGATAACTGGTAGTAGTTACTTCTGTCAGCGAAAGCCCTGCATTTTTATGTGGGGCTTTTTTATGTTTAAATGACTTGAGGAGTTTATGATGATTCCTGTAAATCCAGATGCAACAAAAGAAGCTGTTAATCTTCTTTCTTTTTTATCATCTTTAGCCGGGAAAAAAATAATTACTGGTCAGCATACACAGACAATTCCCATGGAAGAAATTGAATATATTAAGTCAGTTACTGGCCGAGAGCCTTTTTTACGCGGTTTTGAACTTTTATCTTATTCACCAAATATTAATTATTCTGCTTCCAGCGAAGAATGTCTTAAAGAAGTTGAAGAAAATAAAGGTACAGCGGAAATTGCTCTTGAATGGGCAAAGAAAAATGGTGCTGCATCTGCAAAATGTATTGTTGCATTCAGCTTTCACTGGTTTTCTCCATGTGGTGGAAGAGATAAGAGCTTCTATTCTAAAAATACTGATTTTGATCCGGAGAAAGTTTTTATTGATGGAAGTATTGAAAGAAAAGCATTTTATTCTGATATGGACACAATTGCTTTGATTCTGGAAAAATTTAAGGAATCTAAAATTCCTGTGCTATGGCGCCCTTTTCATGAAAGTTATGGAACGTGGTTCTGGTGGGGGCGAAAAGGACCTTTAGTTGCATCACGATTGTATAAACTTATGTTTGATTATTTTGTTAATAAAAAGAAACTGAATAATCTTTTGTGGGTATGGAACTGCGATTCACCGGACTCGTATCCTGGAGATGATTATGTTGATATCAATTCAATCGATGTGTATCTTGAGGAGAAGAAGCCGACTGATTACCGGGCAAATTATGAAAAGCTTATAGGGGAATGTGGTAAAAATAAATTATGTGCTCTTGCTGAAGTTGGTTTTAATCCTGATATATCTCTTTTAGAAAAATCAAAAATTCCATGGGTTTATTATATGACCTGGAGTAAGGAATTTTCTATGGATGGAATTAAAAATACAAAAGAGGAACTTTGTACCATGTACTCAAGTGACTATAGCCTTAAATTATGATACAATCGTTTTATGTTTAATAGTTTAACAGGAACAATTACAGGAAAATATCCTCAGAAATTATATATTGATACTCACGGGATTGAATGGGATGTGACTGTTCCGGACAGTGCACTTGAAAAACTCCCTGATGTTGGAAGCGAAGGAAAAGTTTTTGTTTGGATGCAGCATACTGATAATCTTATGAATCTCTACGGATTTGCATCAGATTATGACAGATCGCTTTTTTTTGATTTGCTGAAAGTAGATGGTATTGGCCCGAAAGGTGCTGTAAAAATAATGAACAGCATTTCATCTGCTCAGCTTGTATCTATTCTGGAAAATGGAGATCTTGCACTTCTAGAAAAAGTTCCTGGTGTGGGAAAAAAGACTGCTGCTAAAATGCTTCTTCAGCTTAAAGGTAAACTTACACTTGAAAGTACTTCATCTGTTTCTTCAAAGAAATCAGGCTCTGAATATTCAGATGTTATTTCTGCGCTTACAGACATGGGGTATGACAAAACAAAGGCTTGTGAAGCAGTTGAGCGCATTGCAGGTGATTTATCTTCTGACAGCAGTTTTGTTCAGTCTGGACAAAGCGGTAAAGAAGATATTATTTTTCGTCGTGCTATTATTGAATTATCAAACTAAGGATTTGGATTTTTTTAGATGAATAAAAGTGTAACACCAAAAAGTAAGTATAAACAGTCTGTTGAAGATGAGATGAATATTGTTGCCCAGCTTCAAAGTCAGGCTTCTGAAAGTTCCCTGCATATTGTAAGGGCTGAGGTAAAAACAAATGAAGATGATGTTCAGGAAAAAAATCTTCGTCCTTTGTGCCTTGATGATTTTATGGGGCAGAGTGAAATCAAAAAAAATCTGGGAACATTTATAAGGGCTGCAAAGGAAAGGGGAGATGCTCTTGATCATCTTTTTTTAATAGGACCTCCTGGACTTGGAAAAACTACCCTTGCACAGATTGCGGCTAATGAACTTGGTGCAGAATTTAAAGTTACTTCCGCGCCTGCTCTTGATAAACCGAAGGACCTTGCAGGAATCTTAAGTACAATTGCGCCGAATACAGTTTTTTTTATTGATGAAATTCATCGTCTAAAACCTGCAATAGAAGAAATGCTTTATGTTGCAATGGAAGATTTTGAATTGGACTGGGTTATAGGACAGGGGGCTGCTGCAAGAACAGTAAGAATTCCGATTCCTCATTTTACGCTTGTAGGTGCAACAACAAAAGCCGGAATGGTTTCAAAGCCGCTGCAGACAAGATTTGGAATTATTCAGAGATTTAATTTTTATACAAGGGAAGAATTGTCACTGATTATAAAACGTTCAGCAAAAATTCTTAACGTGAAAATTGATGATGATGCAGCTCTTTTGATGGCAGACTGCAGCCGTGGAACTCCGCGTGTTACTAACAGGGTTTTGCGCCGTATGAGGGATTTTGCTCAGGTTGAAGGAAGCGGTGTTATTACAAAAGAAATTGTCTCTTCCGGTTTGAATCGTCTTGGAATAGACAGTATGGGGCTTGAAAATTATGATCGTGAAATCCTTAAGACAATCATTGAAAAATTTGGTGGCGGACCTGTAGGGGCAGAAACTCTTGCTATCAGTATTGGTGAAAGTCAGGATACTCTTGAAGATTATTATGAGCCTTATCTGATTCAGTGTGGATTTTTGCAGAGAACTCCACGCGGAAGAGTTGCTACAGAAAAAGCTTACAATCACCTTGGCCTAAAATATATTTCATCAACAGAAAAAGGCCAGAGGGAATTGTTTTAGTTTTTTTTAGAAATAGGCTCTTACTCCAAGACCTCCGCCTGTCCAGCCGTCTATTTCTTCCATTTTGTTGCCGTTATCATGGTCAACGGAGTATCGCTTGAATTCTCCAAATAATTCGACGTTTCTGTAAAGCATGAATCCTACGTGAAGTGTAGTTTCACAGAATTGTGTCTCATTTGTAACATTCTGAAAAAGAAATCTTGCTTCAAGAATAAGCGGTTTGATCGGACTGCTTTTCAACACGAAACCGAACATAAAATCTCCGTCTGTAAGTACATCTGCATCGGAAGGTCCATACCACTGCATATAGCCCATGTCAAAGAATGCAGAAAATGTATTGAACTGAATGATCGGAATCGATCCGCCGACCCTGAAGAATCCGCTTCTTTCATCTTCGTTATAAAGAAGGGTGTTCCCCGCATAAAATCTTACAAAAGGTGAAAGCATACATTCAAATCTTGTTTCGTTTCCGACACCGAGTGAATTAAATGCAAGTGCCTGTGTATCAACGTTTGCGGCAAAAAGTCTGGCTGATGAATTTTTACCTGTAAATGAATTTACAATATAATTTTTTCCGTCTGAATAAGGATACTGATTATAACCTGTATCAAGCTGATTCATAGCCCAGCCTAAACAGATCAGTTTGAAAAGCAAAACACCGAGGCTTTCAGATTCATCTTCACTGTAACTGCTGTGGTGATTGTAATCATCGTCGTGTCTGCGTCTTGAGTGATGTCGGTCATCATCGTCATCATCTTTTGGCTTTTCAACTTTTTCCTGAGATTCTGATTCTTCAACGGCACTGTTAATTTTTGAAAGGGCAAATGTATTGAATGCAAAAATACTTAATATAACTGAACATATAATTTTCTTCATGTAAAGAATAATAGTTCAATTTGCATTAGGTTACAAGTTTTTTTATATTTTGTACTACTTTATATTGAATCTCACTTTCACTATAATCATCTTCATGCAGACAGTTGATTTTAATTTTGATTTACCTGATTCCCTTATTGCTCAGCGTCCAAGCGGTGTACGCGGAAATGACAGGCTTATGTTTTTGAATAAATCTAACGGTAATGTTGAACATCACATGATGCAGGACCTTGTAGATCTTATTGCTCCAGGTACGCTGATGATTTTTAATGACAGCCGTGTAAGAAGAAGCCGTTGTTATGGAATAAAAACTTCAAGCGGTCGTGAACAGGAATTTATGTTTCTTAATCCGATTGGAGACGGTTCCAGTTGGAATACAATGGTTAAGGGTGCAAAGAAAGTAAAAAAAGGAAATGAATATAAATTCAGTGATGGAAGTATCGGTGTAATTCCCGAAGTTTCAGAAGGCAGTGAATTCAGGACAATCAGTTTTGAAAAGCCTCTTGATGAAAGCTGGTTTGAAAGAAACGGTCATATTCCTCTTCCTCCATATATCCGTCGTGAAGATGATGATACAGACAGCGAGCGATATCAGACTGTGTATGCAAAGGAAACTGGAAGTGCAGCTGCTCCAACAGCAGGTCTTCATTTTACTGAGGAAATTTTAAAGAAACTTGCTGATAAAGGCGTTGAACTTGCATGGGTTACGCTTCATGTAGGGCTTGGAACATTCCTTCCGGTGCGTGAAGAAAATATTGAAGATCACAAAATGCATACCGAGTATTACACTGTTTCCCAGGATACTGCTTCAAAAATTGCTGCTGCAAAAAAAGAAGGACGCCCTGTTCTTGCTGTTGGAACTACAAGTGTAAGAACTCTTGAAAGTGCGGCTGATGAAAACGGCAATGTAATTCCGGGTACTCGTGGAACAAATATTTTTATGTATCCCGGATATAAGTTTAAGGTTGTTGATCAGATGTTTACGAATTTTCATACTCCGGAAAGTACGCTGATTATGCTTGTTTCAGCTTTTGCGGGAAAAGAAAATATTATGAATGCATACAAAATTGCTGTTGAAGAAAAATACCGTTTTTTCAGTTACGGGGATGCAATGCTGATTAAGTAGAATTAAATTTTCAGGGTGAATGATGAAAAAACTTTTTGAATTATTTGTTACTTTTTTTAAAATGGGGATTGTAACTTTTGGCGGCGGACTTACAATGCTTCCTCTTCTTGAGCGTGTAGTAGTGGAACAGAAAAAATGGGCTACAAGTGAAGAGCTTGTCGACTATTTTGCACTATCTCAGACAACACCTGGAATTGTTGCTGTAAATGTTTCAACTTTTGTAGGATATAAAATCAAGGGGATTGCCGGAGGTTTTCTTGCAACGCTTGGAACAGTAACTCCATCCCTTATAATCATTACGCTGATTTCAAGCTTTATTTCAAGTTTTGAAGAAATTATATGGGTGCAGAAAGCACTCCGTGGAATCAATGTTGCTGTTGCTGCACTTTTAACTTATACAGTAATTTCTCTCTGTAGAAAATCGATTAAGAATGTCTGGTGTGCATTGCTTTTTGTTTCTTCCTTTGTACTATTATTTTTTTTCAAGACGCACACAGTGATAATAACTATGGGAGCTGCTTTTTTCGGTATTCTTGGATTTGTTGTATCAAGAGCAAAAGAAGGAAAGTGTAAATGAGTCTGATTCAGCTTTTTTTTGTATTCTTTTACATCGGCTTGTTTGCAATTGGCGGCGGTCTTGTTGCGGCCAGTTTTATGCAGCAGATTCTTGTAGTTAAATACGGACTTATTTCTGCTTCAAAATTTTACAGCATGCTTGCCATAAGTGAAAGTACTCCAGGCCCGATTGGAATCAATATTGCAACATATATCGGAAATGAAATGTACGGTGTCCCGGGGGGAATCATCTGTACTTTTGGAGAAGTTCTTCCTTCCATAATAGTGGTAATTATCGTTGCAAGGTATTTTAAGAAGATGAATGAAAAACCTCTTGTTAAAAGTATATTCTTTGCGTTGCGTCCTGTTACGACTGGAATGGTTTTTGCTGTTTTTGTACAGATATTTACTCTTTGTATACTTCAGATTGAAAAATTCAAGATTGATTATGACTGGAAAGTTCTCTTTAACTGGAAAGCATTGATTTTGTATTTTGCCTGTCTTCCCGTTTTATTTAAAACAAAACTTCATCCTGTTTTCCTGATTTTAGCAGGCGGAATATTTGGTGTTTTGTTTCTGTAGGGTACTAAATTTTTACTAAAAAAAATAAATAAATCAAGTTGTTCTAATTTACAAAAACTAGTATAATGTCATGACTAAAAATTTTTTGTTGGATTAAGTTATTAATTGGAGGATTTATGACTATATCAGAAATGCTCAGTCAAAGTGGTTTGCTCACTTTACTTGGTATGGGCGTTGTATTCAGTTTCCTTATTATAATGATTCTTGCGATGAATCTTCTTCATGTTGTAGTTCACGCGCTTGGATTGGATAAGGAAGAAAAAAAGGCAGGTTCTGTTTCTCAGTCTGCACCATCTCCTGCTTCGGCTGCTGACAATGGAGCTGTTATTGCTGCAATTGCCGCTGCTGTTCACGAAAAAGAATCAAACTAATTAGAGAGGATAATAATTATGGCTAAAGTTGGAATTACAGAACTTGCTATCCGTGATGCACATCAGTCGCTTCACGCAACACGTATGACTACTGCAGATATGCTCCCGATCTGCGACAAACTTGATAAAGTTGGTTATAAATATATTGAAGGATGGGGTGGAGCAACTTATGACTCTTGTATCCGCTTTTTGAATGAAGACCCATGGGATCGTCTCCGCAAGCTCCATGCAGCACTTCCAAATAACAAAATCATGATGCTTCTTCGTGCACAGAACCTTCTTGGTTACAAGCACTATGCTGATGATGTTGTAGATAAGTTTGTTGAAACTGCCGCAAAAAATGGTATCGGTTGTTTCCGTATTTTTGATGCATGTAACGATCCACGCAATATGGAACGTGCTACAAAGGCAGCAAAAAAATCTGGCGTTGATGTTCAGATGGCTATTTCTTATGCTGTAACTCCATTCCACACAAACGAAAAATATGCAGAACTTGCTAAGACTTATGCAGACTTTGGTGCAGACTCTATCTGTATTAAAGATATGTCTGGTCTTCTTAAGCCATATGCAGCTTATGATCTTGTAAAAAAGATTAAGGCTAAAGTTGATCTTCCTGTTGAAATTCACTCACACGCTACAACAGGTCTTTCTGTTGCTTCCCTCCTTAAGGGAATTGAAGCAGGTGCAGATATTGTTGATACTGCAATCTCTTCTATGTCTATGGGAACTTCTCACTCACCAACAGAAACTGTAGTAGAAATGCTCAAGGGTACAGAATTTGATACAAACCTTGATACAAAGCTTCTTCTTGAAATTGCAGCTTACTTCCGCGAAGTTCGCAAGCACTATTCATCACTTGAATCAGCATTCCTTGGTGCTGATACACGTATTCTTCTTTCACAGGTTCCGGGCGGTATGCTTTCTAACCTTGAATCACAGCTTAAGCAGCAGGGTGCAGGGGATAAGATGGATGCTGTTCTTGCTGAACTTCCAAATGTTCACAAGGATGCAGGTTATGTTCCTCTTGTAACTCCAACTTCACAGATTGTTGGTACACAGGCTGTATTCAATGTTCTCTTCGGTCGTTATGAAAAGATGACTGCTGATTTTGCAAATCTTGTTACTGGTAAGTTTGGTGCTCTTCCAACAGCAGCAAATCCTGATGTTGTAAAGCAGGCACTTGCACAGAATAAGATGGATGCTGTTATGACATGCCGTCCTGCAGATAAGATTGAACCTGAATGGGACAAAATGGTTGAAGAAGCAAAGAAAGCCGGCGGTAACGGAAGCGATGAAGATGTTCTTACATACGCTATGTTCCCACAGGTAGCAACAAAGTTCTTCTCAACAAGAGCAAACGGACCTGTAGATGCAGCTTCTACATTTGCAAAGAAAGAAACTGCTGCTCCTTCAGCAGGTGCATCTAAGGGTGGAAATTACACAATCACTGTTAACGGTTCTGCATATAATGTTTCTTCAAATGGTGCAGGTTCAATTACAGTTAACGGAACTCCATATAATGTTACAGTTGGTGCAGCTTCTTCAGCTCCAGTAGCAGCAGCACCTTCTGCATCCCCAGCACCGGCAGCAGGTGGTGTAAATGTAACAGCTCCTGTTGCAGGAACATTGCTCAAGCAGTGCTTCTCAAACGGAACAAAAGTTACTAAGGGCCAGACAGTTATCATCGTTGAATCAATGAAGATGGAACTTGAAGTTAAGGCTACAGCTGACGGAACAATCACATACACAGTTGCACCTGGAACTCAGATTAATAACGGTCAGGTTCTTGCTTCTATTGGTGGCGTTGTACAGACTGCTCCGGCTTTAGCTCCTTCAGCAGCTCCTGCTGCTCCAGCTCCAGCTCCGGTTGCAGGAAACGGAACAAAGGTTGCAGCACCAGTTGCAGGTGTATTCCTTCGTACAGCTGTTGCAGAAGGTTCTTCAGTAAAGAAGGGAGACAATGTAGTTATCCTTGAATCAATGAAGATGGAACTTGAAGTAAAGGCTCCATGTGACGGAAAGGTACACTTCCTTGCTAACCAGGGTGATCAGGTTTCTAACGGACAGCCTGTTTGTGAAATTTGCTAATTGAGGATTGATTTATGCCACTTACAAAGAGTGAAAAGAATAAAAAAATCGCACTTATAATGTGTGCAATTCTTGCCTGTTCATTTGTAATTTCTCTTGTTTCTCCTGTACTTGCAGAAGATAAAAATGAAACTGCAAAGACAGGCCTGGAAAGAGTAATCAAAAGAACAGAGAACTGGAATGGAAAATATGATATTTCTGTTTCAAAGTTTGTTCAGAATATTGGAAAATCAACAGGCATCTATAAGATGATTCATGGTGAGGAAAAGAAGGTTGAAGCCGCACATGAAACACATGCAGCTGATGCTACTGAAGATGAAAAGCAGACTCCAGGCTGGCAGTATCTTATCATGATTGGTATCGGATTCCTTATCGTTTATCTTGCTGTTGCAAAAGGATTTGAACCACTTCTTCTTATTCCAATCGGATTTGGTACAATTCTTGTAAATATTCTTGGTGCAGGCATGGGAGACGGTCCTGACGGAATGCTCCACATCATCTATAAGGCTGGTGTAGGAAATGAATTCTTCCCTATGCTGATTTTTATGGGAATCGGTGCAATGACTGACTTCGGTCCTCTTATTGCAAATCCAAAGATGGCTCTTCTTGGCGGAGCAGCACAGCTTGGTGTATTCTTTACACTTTTCGGTGTAGCTCTCATGAACCTTTTCCTTGGAACTGATTATACAATTCTTCAGGCTGGTGCAATTTCTATCATCGGTGGTGCTGACGGTCCTACATCAATTTATGTTTCAGGAAAACTTGCTCCGGAAATGATGGCTGTAATTGCCGTTGCAGCATATTCATATATGGCTCTTGTTCCAATGATTCAGCCTCCTATTATGAAGGCTCTTACTTCAGACAAGGAACGTCATATCAAGATGGATCAGCTTAGACCTGTTTCTAAGACAGAAAAGACTTTGTTTCCGCTTTTGCTTCTTGTGCTTACAATTCTTCTTCTTCCACCTGCAGCACCTCTTATTGGTATGCTTGCATTCGGAAACTTTGTAAAGCAGTGCGGAGTTGTAGAACGTCTTTCAAAGACAATGGAAAATGAATTGATGAATATCGTTTCAATTCTTCTTTCACTTGGTGTTGGTTCCCAGATGTCTCCAGACAAGATTATGAAGAAGGAAGCAATCGGTATCATTATTCTTGGTCTTGTAGCATTTGCAGTTGCAACAGCCGGCGGTATCATCATGGCAAAGATTATGAATCTCTTCCTTAAGAAGAAAATAAATCCTCTTATTGGTTCAGCAGGTGTTTCTGCAGTTCCAATGGCAGCCCGTGTTTCAAATAAGGTTGGTCTTGAATATGATCCAAGTAACTTCCTTTTGATGAACGCAATGGGACCAAATGTTTCCGGTGTTATCGGTACAGCAATTGCAGCTGGTGTATTCATCGCAACATTCGGTTGATTTTAATTTAATTGAATAAAAGAAAAGCCTTCCGTTTTGACTGAAATGAACCTCAGTTTAGCGGAAGGCTTTTTTTAGACCTTGTATGTACTGAAAATAATAAATAAAGAAAGCACTAAACTGCATGGTGAAAAATCACCATGCCACTGGGTGAAATTTCACCACGCACTGATACATTCCCTTACAGTATATTGATGACATAAGTTTTAAAAATGGTAATGCGTAAATCAATGCGCAGGTTTATGGATTACCGAATGGAGAAGCAATTATGTTAATGGTATTTTTCAGTGAAATTTTCATCCTTCTTGTAAAATGTAGTTATGTATTTATGAGTGAAAAGAAGACAGAATTTAATGCAGCTCTTTCAGAAGACGTTTTTGTTAAAGCCTGTGACATTATCTGCATTAAATATAATTTTCTTAAGTTTGCCGCAAGTAATGAAAAGTTTGGCCGCTTCTTTTCTGATAAAGCAACAATAGAATATAAAAATATTACTGGACTTTCATAGCAGAATTAAAAGCTTCTAATTTCCCCGGCTTCATGAATAAAGTAGTGGAGTCGGGGATTTTTTTGTGTTTTTCTGGAAAAAGGTCTAAGGGCAAAGGAGCATTGCTCAGTGACCTACGGACCTTTGCCCTTAGAGCAACGGAGTAAAGTCCTTAGACCAACGACGCAAAGTCCTTAGACCAACGACGCAAAGTCCTTAGACCAACGGCGCAAAGTCCTTAGACCAACGGCGTAAAGTTGATATGCACCTAAATAATGACACAGAAAATAAAAGAATCGGATGAAAAGGGACACACTATATTTAGTGTCTGCTCCCATACGGGAACAGTTTGTTTTGTTACTGCATTATATCTGTCGCAGTAAAAAAATCAACCGCTTT
>JAILEY010000050.1 GCA_024687165.1 Treponema sp. | reverse complement strand
TCTTTTCCACCGAAAGGAGGATTTGCGAGTATGATGTCTTTTCTGTCTTTCTGCTGAATCTGGCTCAAATCTTCTGCAAGGGTATTTGTATGCATGATATTTGGAGCTTCTACTCCATGGAAAATCATGTTCATAATTCCGATGATGTAAGCCAGTCCTTTTTTCTCTTTTCCGTAGAAGGTTAATTTCTGAAGTGTCTGCTTCTGTTCTACGGTCTTTGCCTTTTCATTCAGATAATTAAATGCTTCGCAAAGGAAGCCTGCACTACCACAAGCTCCGTCGTAAATTGTGTCTCCGATTTCTGGTTCTACAACTTTTACGATTGTTCTGATGAGCGGACGTGGTGTGTAATATTCTCCACCATTGCGGCCGGCATTTCCCATTTTGTGAATCTTACTTTCGTAGAGGTGGCTCATCTCGTGTTTGTCTGTGGCTGTTTGGAAATGAAGACCATCTGCGTAGTTTAAGATTTCGCGCATGTTGTAGCCGGAAACTATTTTGTTTTTGAGTTCGCTGAAGATTTCACCGATTTTGTATTCGAGTGTATCGGGGGTTGTGGCTGTGTTTTTGAATTCTTTGAGGTATGGGAAAAGTTTGAGGTTTACAAAGTCTGTAAGGTCTTCGCCTGTCATGGCGTTTTTGTGATATATTTCGCCTTTTGAAGTTTTTGGACAGGCCCAGGAATTCCAGCGGTATTCTTTTTTGATAATACGTTTATATTCTTTTCCCTGAAGTTCCATTTCGTCGCTACGTTCGTCTTCAAGGTCATCAAGATATTTTAAGAAGAGAATCCAGCTTGTCTGTTCTACATAATCAAGTTCGTTTGAACAGCCTGCTTCCTTCCAAAGTATGTCGTCTATGTTTTTGAAGATTTGTTCGTAGTTCATTTGGAGATCCTTGTTTTGTTAATACTTTATTATAGCATTGAATCGGATTTTTTTATAGTGAATGGCGGGGTTTTAGGGGCGGCAGCCCCTAGGCGGGTTGGTAGACGAAAACAGTGTTCGTTGAGCCTGCGAAACGGCCACTGTTTGAGGCGCAGGGCGGGGCTCCGCCCTCCTTGTTTTATTTCCTCAAATACTCCGCCGTTATCGTTCTGCCGCTTTCAAGCATCTGTCGCTGGCTTTCCGCCGCAATCGTGTCAAAGACGATGCTTGATTTTCCGCTGCCTGAAACTCCTGTAAATACAATAATCTTGTTTTTCGGAATTTCAAGACTGATGTTATTGAGGTTGTTCTGTCTTAATCCCTTGATAATTATTTTGTCATTCATGCCGTGATTGTGGCAGATGCCGGCAGAAAAGACTTCTGAATTCGTGCCATTTATAAATTTGCCAAAATCATCGGAATATAAGCAGAATCTATTATGCTAAAGGTAAAGCACTTTTTACCTAAATCTTTGAAAATACTGTCGAAAGCCATTATCCACTTACTCTTTTACAAAAGAACCGATTTCAATAAGATTGCCTTCCGGGTCTGCAATGTAGCAGGTGCGCTGGCCCCAGGGTTCTGTTGTTGGCGGCATTACGGCATCGGCTCCTTTGGAAGTTACTTCTGCAAAAGTCTTGTCTACGGCGGCATAGTTTTCAACGCTCAGTGCCGTTTCAAAATGTCCGTGAATTTTGTCAGCATAATTAAAGCGGGAATTCGTCATCTTTTCAAAATCGTTTCTGCCGTAAAAAAGAAAGAGGGTTCCGTCTTTTTCGAGAAAAACGTTTGATGTATTTTCATCTTCTTTTATTTCAAATCCAAGTACATCACGATAAAAACGAATCATCTGAGCCATATCTTTTACAAAAATTCCAAATCCATCAAGTTTCATCTTAAACTTCCAATAATGTTGCTTTAGAAAAGCATAACGCCGCTTTGCTTTTTTGTATTGTAAAAATCCGACAGGGCTGCATTTACTGCATCAGAAAAACTCATGCCGTGAAATTTCTTGAAATCATTAAGAAGGTGCGGCTGGTCAAAATATCCGTATTTAAAAACTGCATCCTGAATATCAAAATTTTCTGAACGGCATACATCCTGCCACAAGCTTTGATAACGGACAAGCGAAGAAAACTTTTTAGGAGAAAGCGAAACGGTGTTTTTAAAAAGCCTTTCCAGCTGCCGCTCGCCTGCATGAATGTCTTTTAATAACGACGAAAGCGGAAGTGAACCCCGCGTGCGGATCAGCTGAACTACGGCATCAAGTACAAGTGAATCCTGTTTTGTAATTTTTCTTGAAGGCATATTGAGTAAATCAAGCAAAATTTCTTCGCTTATGTTTTTGAATTCTGAAAGAGTCATGTCCTCATGAATTTTTCTGCAAAGCATTTTTTTGGCTGTCGCAAAATGTTCTTTCAGATCAAAAAATCTGTTTGCAGTTTCTGCCAGCGGTTCGTCGCAAAAATTGAAAGCCTGCCACGCGTAAAATCTGATTCCAAAAAGCCTCCTGTGAACAATGCCAGAGTTTTTTGAGCGAAACATTTTGTCTGTAGTACCGCAAAATCCCATGCTAGAAATTTCCCGCTCGTCTGAATTGCTTTCATTTTCATCTACGGAAATGATTATATCTGCGCACGCGTCTGGAATAATCACAGAGGAAAAATCATTTACATTTGAACCGTCATTCCATGTTGTCCAGAAGCAGCGTACAAACGGAGCAAGATTTTTGCACGGCAAAAGTTCGCTGTAACCGGAATGAGAAAACGGCGTTGCGGTTATTGGCAAAAACATTCTTTTATTATAAAGGACATTCAAGAATTTATCAGCGCAAAAAATACCTTGTTTTGCAATCGTGTCGTTTGCCCTGTTGATTTCTGCCTCAACGCTCTTTGCAAAATCAATGCACAAAAAAATTCTCAAAATATTTTAGAATCTTTCTTGACTCTCCCCTATAGGGGAGGGGTTAGAATCCTCCTTGGAAAACAGAAAGGAGGATTTTTTTATGGATGAAAACGTTATAGTTGTAGAGAATCTGGAAAAAGCTTTCGGAAAAAGGAAGGTGGTTGATAACCTGTCTTTCAAAGTCAGGAAAGGCGAAGTATTTGGTCTGCTCGGCCATAATGGCGCCGGAAAAAGTACCACTATCGATCTGATTCT
>JAILEY010000026.1 GCA_024687165.1 Treponema sp. | reverse complement strand
TACGTTATTATTTTTAAAGCAGAATTATCTCCTGTATATAAGGCTGCTTTTATTGTTTTATTTTTCTCAAAGAATTTACAAATTTTTTCATATTCATCTTTGCTTATTGGAGAAGAATAAATGTATTTATAATTTGTGTATCCACCAAATGAATCAGTTTTATTTTTTACTGGAGGATCTTTAAAATTAATTTCTAATCGCTCAGAATCACATTACAATTGACAGGTCTAGATTTGGATAAAAATGCAATACAACGTATTGAATCTGGAGAAAGATTTGTTACAGATATAGAACTTGTCGCTTTTTCTAGAGTTTTAAATACATCCATCGAAGAATTATTGAAATAATTTAATTTTTTTCTCCACGAAATGTACAATTTTGTTTTTTTTCGACTATACAAATAGTAGAACATTAATCTATTTTTGTAGGAGAAAACAATGATTAAACCTTATGATGAACTTGAATTTACTGATGATTTTTTGTTTTGCAAAATCATGCAGGATACGGAAATTTGCAGACAAATGCTGGAAATTTTATTAAAAATTAAAATTGAAAAGGTTGAATTAAAAAATCAACAGCAGATTTTTAATGTCGATCCAATTCATAGAGGAGTCAGGCTGGACGTTTTTGTTAAGGATTCCCGACGAATGTTTGATATTGAAATTCAAACTTCTATAAAACATGATGAGGCAAAACGCGCACGTTATTATCAGTCTCAAATGGATGTTTCTAACTTGATGAAGGGAGAGAAAATCAGTAATCTGAAAGAGAGCTATGTGATCTTCTTATGTAAGACAGATCCATTTTGTAAAGGTCTTCCGATATATACATTTTCTAATTTGTGTCATGAAGATAAGGAATTTAGATTAGGAGATGAATCTTATAAGTATTTCTTTAATGCAGAAGCCTTTTCAAAACTGAATGATGATTCGGAAATAAAAAATTTTCTTGAATATATTTCAACAAATTCTGCAAAGAATGATTTTACAAAAACTTTGGAGAAAAAAGTTTTTGCATCTAAGGTTGAATCTGAATGGAGAGCTGATTATATGAAATTGGAATTGCTTTTAGATGAAACACGTGTTGAAGGTTATGAACAGGGAGAACAGGCAAAGGCATTTGAGACGGCAAAAACCATGCTGGAAGATAATGTTCCTGAAGATTTAATAATGAAATATACAGGACTTTCTGCAGAAGATTTGAAAAAAATAAAAACAGAATGAGTTTCAGGCTCCGGTGAAAAATCCGAGGCTTTTTTTTCGGCAAAATACGGTACAATGAGTTTGTTGGAAACTCAAATGAATACAGTTCCTGTAATGAAATTAAGACCGGCAAGCTGCAGTGACCGTAAATAAATCATGTTGATTGAGGGAAAAATGAGTTTAAGAAAAAAGACTTTCATCATATGCTGCATTGAGTTCTGCGTGTTTTCGATAATCGGGATTTTTATGGTGATGATTCTTTTTCATGCGGGAATTCTTGCGCTTCCTGTGATCGGCTTTATGTGGACGTTCTGGGGGTTCAATGTCTTTACGGTGATTTCTGGAGTTGCTGTAAAAAAGCGGCACAGGTTTTCATTTGCATTTTTGAATCTCTTTGTGCTTTCACTGATTCTGGTTCTTTTTATAAACGGCTCGCAAGATCCTAAAAATGAAAAAGTACAGATTGCTGCGGTCATGCTTTCATGCATCATGGCGGTGCTTTATTTTATCGACATAATCAGTTTTGTAAGAACTTACTGGAAGCCTGTCACACATGAAGTCTTAAGGTTTCTTGGAAAGAACAACAATCAGCAGTGAAATGACTTTTTTTGTAGAATGCTGCAGGCATGCTGTAATTTTTTCATTTGATTAAATCAGCGTTTTCTGCAAGCACTTCATCTATCTTCTCCTGTACGTCGCCCATTTTGTACATGCGGATCTTTTTTCTGCCGTTTTCTTCAACTTCTACAAAGCAGCACGGACCATATACAGGGTGCTCAAGGAAAAAATAATATGGGGTGCTTTCAAAATATTCATCGATTACAACAGGTACATGTACGGGAGAATTTTTGTTCGAGAACCCAAGTTTTTTTAGAAGTTCTCCGTGTACTCCTCTTAAATATAAAGCAAAAACAACCCACTCATTATGATGTATTCCTAAAATTTCATAATCCGTTTTTTTATCGTTGATTGTAGGAATGAAAAAAGGAGTTGCCCGTATCTTCTTGAAGCCATCTTCCCATGAAATGAATAAATTTTTTTCATCGCCGATGTCATAGGAACTTATAATAATTATTTTTTCTTCAAGAGAAAGATACCTGATACCATGACCATATTTCAAAGTTGATAAAAATGCAGTCAGTTCATTGTCAATGCGCTCTTTTTTCTTAAAGTCATAAATATAATAGTTATTTGTTATCTTCTTTCTATCTATCTTATCCCTTTCCCTGCATAAAAAAAGATAATCTCCAAGCCTGACTTCCAAAACATCCTTTAGAAAATCGCTTTCCTGCTCAAACGGGCTTGAAAGAATCTTGTTGTTCGGCAAGTCATATATAAAATAATCATACTTTTCTCGGGTAAGCATGTGTCCATATATCAACAAGAATATTTTTCTTTCGGAATCCAGCAACAACGCGCCCCTCGCCCAGTATCTTCTTGTAAATATCGGCTCGAAGAGCAATGTCTTGTTTGTATCCAAATCGTAAAAAAGTTGCGTTACTCCGCCTGAATAGCCGTAAATGACATTCACTTCCGGGAATGTTTTAAAGATGCAGTCACCGACTGGAAAATTGACAAGTTTCTTTATTTTCAGCTTATTTTTTTCCGTCACTTCCAATGTTGAGAAGCAACCGTTATATAGAATTATTGACTTCCCATCTTTCCAATCGCAGTAATCAAAGACTTTCTTGTGTGGAAGTTCTATATATTCTTCGATTTTTATATCATCTAGGTTTATGTGCTTTGCCGGCTCCTGTGCATGTGCGGTGAATAAAAGTGAGGCTGTTAGGATTGTTGTCAGTGCGAGTTTGGTTTTTATTGGTTTCATAAATTTGTGATGATTAATTATACCGTATTTCGGTGAAAAATGAAGGTTGATTGCGGTTGCTGGATAATGTAATATTTAAAAGAAGATAAATCTACTCTTGCAGACTTTTATAAACAGAAAGAAAATGCAGAAAAAATAATAGCTGAAATTAAATAGAGATGGAGTAAGACATTT
Source organism: Treponema sp. (assembly GCA_024687165.1). Lineage (GTDB taxonomy): Bacteria > Spirochaetota > Spirochaetia > Treponematales > Treponemataceae > Treponema_D. Next base: position 51,319 of record JAILEY010000026.1, on the reverse strand, counting down.
CCCGGCATTTTAAAGTCTACAAGGTAACACCGCGTAGCCCTCCAAGTTGCGACGCGTTGCTCTAAGAGTTACAGAGCGTAGGTTTCTGGACTACGCCTCGGAACTTACCAAGCAACGCCGCGGAAGGTTATAGACTTATGATATCGGCAAAATATAAAGGAAGAAATCACCTTGAAAATGATTAATAAGTTGCCGGAGTATTTATTCCCCGCCCATTTTTTAGAGATAATTAACAAATTTAAAAAAGTATTAGTAAAATTTTGTTTCGATTAGGAATATTTTAAGGTTCAGAAAATTAATTTTATTGACTTTTGGAATAATTCTTGTATCATTTTGATAGTTGAGGGTGTTTATTATTTAAAAATTACGATTTAAGAGTATTTTAAATAAGCTTGCGGCTCTAATCACTGGACATCTTATTTTTTTATTTCTTATCTCATGGTAAAAACTGAGTGAATGAAATTCTTGGGAGTTGAATTCAAGCGGAAAAAATAAATGGGGGCGTCGCCTTCACGAAAATCGTTAACGCGGAGTTTTTAAAGGAGAAAAAAAATGAGTATCAATTTGAATCTTGTTGAACACATCAACAACGGAACATGGCTGTATTTTTCGTATGACGGAGCTGCTCATCTTGAAAAATACACAGGAAAAGATGCTGTAGTAAATGTTCCTGCAGACATCGATGGAATTCCTGTAAAATTCCTTGAACAGGGAGTTTTCTTTGAGAACAGCATCGTTCAGAAAATTAATGTTCCAGAGGGAGTTTACGAAATCGGAACAAACGCATTCTGTAAGTGTGACAATCTTAAAAAGGTTTCACTTCCAGCAACTGTAGACTTTAATGGAATTCCATTTGGTCGCGATCCTGCTCTTGAAACAATCACAGTAAATCCGGAAAGCAAGCATCTTAAGGTTGTAGACGGAGTTCTTTACAATGATGATCAGACTTTCCTTTATGCATATCCTGCACAGAAAGCAGACAAGTCTTTCACAATCCCTTCAAAGGTTGAAGCAATCAGAGATTACGCATTCAGCTGTGCAGCAAATCTTGAAGAAGTAACACTCAGTGAAAATGTTGGTCAGCTTCTTTACGGAATCTTCTTCCAGTGTAAGGCTCTTAAGAAAGTAAATTTCGTTGGAGAAAAACTTAACAAGATTGGCGGATGGTGTTTTGCAGAAACTGGTTTTGAAGAATTCGAAGTACCAGCAGGTGTTCGCACTCTTGATAAAGAAGCATTTACAGATTGTAAAAATCTTAGAAGCCTTATTCTTCCAAACACACTCAACATGCTTGCAGAAGATTTTGCAAAGAATGTTGAAGATCTTACAATCAATGTTCGCATGGCTACAAAGGGAAAGATGTGGCAGGCTGACTGGAACAAGGAAAACCGCAAGATTGTATGGAACTTCGGTACAGAAGCTGCTGTAGAAGCTGGCGGACCTGCTGAAGTAATCACGGCTCCAGGCGGCGGAACAATCAGCTTTGACACAGAAGAAGACAGCGGCGAAGTAATCATCAAGAAATATACAGGTACGGCTCCTGTTGTAGAAATCCCTGCTGAAATCGGCGGAAAGCCAGTTACACAGATTTACAACAAGGCATTCGTTCCTGCAAAGGACTTCCTCACAGAAGTAAAGATTGCAAACTCTGTAAAGAAGATCTGCGACACTGCATTTGAAGACTGCAAGAAGCTTGCAAAGGTAACTTTCGGTAACGATCTCCAGCAGCTCGGAAGAAGCGTATTCTACGGAACAGCACTGGAAACTGTAATCCTTCCTGAAGGTCTGACGACAATGCAGGCAAACTGTTTCTGCGACTGTCCTAACCTCAAGAAGATTTACCTTCCAAAGACTCTCCGCTCAATCGGTGGACAGGTTGAAGATAAATCTGCAGACCTCCACTTCTACTGTGGCGGCGAAAAGAAAGGACCTGTATGGAACCCTGCATGGAACAAGAACGAACGTCCAGTTGACTGGAACGCAGATCCATCAAGTCTGTAATTTGTTTTGTTAAATAGCCGTAATTTCGAATTATATAGATATAATAAAATTGGCGCGAAGGAGTGTTGAGCAGGACGAAAATATTCTGTTTCTTGCAGTCGCGAAAGCGACATGTTTAATAGTTACTTTGCAACAAACAGTATATAGATGCTGTACAGCATCGGTTTTGGACTGCTCAACACGACTGGGAGCAAATTTTATTAAATTTTTAGTGAAACTCAAATTTAGGGATAAATAAAATAATGATTGAAAAATCTCCAAATTGATTTACAATTTATAGTATGGATTTTCAGGAACTTGTAGATGCACAGGGAATGGCAGCAGCCGTACTCTCTGTTGAATAATTAGATGATGGTCACTGGGGCGAGATACGCATTGTAAGGGCAAATGCTCAATACAAGAATATCATGGGACCAAAATATCATGATGATATGCTCTACGATGATTTAATCCCGAAAGAACCAAAATTTGAAGATTTCTGCTATCGTGCGGCAGTAAACAAACAGCATCTTCACGCTTATGTAGATACAAGATCAATGGGAGTATGGACAGACAGTACATATATTCCTCTTTCTTCTGAGGTTGATAAAGGTAATATCTGCCATTTCCTATTCTATTTTGAATTCACAAAAATTGCAGAATCAGAAAAAAATGTCGGATGTTTCCCTAGAAACAGCAACTGCCATAATCCAAACTTGTATAAATCTGCGCGGATCTAAAAATTTCTATGAAAGCATGAATACCGTTATTGAAGATATTCAGAAAACAACTGAATCTTTTTCCAGCGTAATAATAATGATTGACGGGAAAAATAAAAAATATGCCCCCCTCTGCTCAAAATTCCGCGATGATGTTGCAAAGATTGAAGATTTCATGCCCTACCTCACACCGGATGTTGTTTTATCTTGGGAAGATACATTAAAAAATCATGACAATCTGATTATAAACAGTGACACTGATATGGACGAGCTTGAATACATGAGCAACATCGACACTTTAACAGGCGTTAGAAACCGCAATTCCATGAATGCAAGAATCGACCATCATGTAAACAAAAGCAGTCTGATTCGCACACCGTTCGGAGTAATTTTTGCAGATTTGAACGGACTTAAGCAGTGCAATGATAAAGACGGACATGAAGCCGGCGACAAACTTATTATTAATGCAGCAGAAGTTCTGAAAAAACATTTTGGAAATGACGAAATCTACAGATCCGGCGGTGATGAATTTGTAATAATCGTTCAAGACTGTGACAAAGAAATTTTCAAACAGAGAATAGAAGGACTTCGAGCAGAAACAGGTTACGATTCAAATGTAAGTCTTGCAATCGGATCAGACTGGAGCAGCGAAGAAGAAGATTTAAGAAAATGCATGCATATAGCAGATGAAGCAATGTATGCCGATAAAAACGATTTCTATAAGGCAGCATCCGGGAAAAACTCGACGCTAGAATCTATTTTTCTACAACGCCCTTAACAATCCAGTTCATGTTCCAGATCTCATCATCAGAAAGTGAACTACCTTCGTTAACGGCAATTTTCCCGTCAATGTCATAAATTGGTCCCTGGAAAATATTAAGCATTTTATTTTCAATTCTGAATTTTGCATCTTCAACCATTCTCTCAGTTCCAGGCGCACAATTCTTTGAAAGCGATGTAAGCTCAACAAGACCTGAATCAATTCCTTCACAATATTTTTTGCCTTCCCATTTTCCCTGAACGTAGCGGTCAATATCTTTTGCAGCAAACTTTCCCCAGTTAAACATGCATGATGTAAGATATGAAGTCGAAATCTCATTCGTCAGAGGCTGATTAAACCCGATGCAGGAAATTTTATTTTCATTTGCAATTTCCCAGCAGGCACTTGAATTTCTGTGCTGAGCAATTACATCACAGCCAGACTCAATCAGAACTTCCGCAAAATTTCTTTCAACGGCAAAATTATTTGATAACCCAGAATATTTAACTTCAATCACAGCATCAGGATTAACAGACTGAACTCCAAGTGCAAATGCATTAAGTCCACGCAGACACTCACAATTTCTTGTTGGAACTAAATATCCGATTTTATTTGTATTTGTCTTTAAGCCCGCAACGATTCCGGAAAGATATCTGACTTCATACATTCTTCCTGAATAAGAAGCAACATTAAAAGCAGTCTTACTAGAATTGCACACAAGAAATTTTATATCCGGGTATTTTTTTGCGACATCATTTATACAGGCAGAAAAAGATTCATCAGCAGCATAAATTATTTTGCAACCAAGAGAGATAAGAGTTTCTGCAGTTTCAATACAACGGTCATCAGCAGGAACATTTTCAGCGTACATAGTTTTTACATTAAGTTTATCCAGTGCAATTCTGGCTTTTTCCTGTGACTGAGTATCTCCCCTGTCATGTACAGAACCAGAATAAATAAAGCCGACTTTAATTTTTGCATACTCCATACTTCCTGATTTTTTCAGACAGGAAGCAAATAGAAAAGCACAAAGAAGACTTACTAATGCAAAACTTTTTTTTACCGCCATAAATTTTTCCTGAATATAATTTACAGCTTTTCAATCAATCCGTCTATCCGGCTGTTCATTGAAGAAATCATTTTTTCATCGCTGAGATTTTCCGCAAGATTTTTTGAAAGCTCCAGAGTTTTTATTAAAAGTGCTTTTCCAGTTTCCTGCTCAACATAATCTGATGCAATCTCATCGTCATGCACATCTTCTGCTTTTACAAGAAGCCCTTTTCCGCCTTCAAATTTTGAAATTATAAAATCAAGCTGAACGCTAACCTTGCTCTGTTTAAACTCTTTACGCTTTTCGTCAGGCAAATATTCTATGAGATTTTTAAGCTTAAGAAACAATGCTGCCTTAGGATCAATTTCTGTTTCTGTTTCAGGCTCTGATTCTGTGAGAGGTTCTTCAACCATCTCCTCTTCAACTGCCTCTTCAAGAGGTTCTTCTTCAACAGTTTCAGCTTCAGGCTCCTCAAAAAGTTCTTCTTCAGCAAATTCAGCTTCTGTTTCTTCAAGAGGATCTTCTTCAGCAACATCTGTTTCAATTTCTTCAAGAGGTTCATCTACAGGTTCTTCTGTCTGCTCTTCAAGAATTTCATCTTCAAAAATTTCGTCTTCTGCTTCTTTTACAGGATCTTCGTCCATCAGCATTTCATCCATCGGGTCACGAGGCTTTTCTGCTGCAAGTTCATCAAGTCGCTGCTCAAGTGCACCAAGTGATTCCTCTGCCTGCTCAAGCATGTCATTATCAAGCTGCTTGTTTCGCTGTGCAAATTCTGCAACCGGCTTTGAGAAAATATCAGGGTTATAATCTTCTTTCGGTTCTTTTCTTTCAGGACGAGGTCTGTATTTTTCAACGTGCTCCGGTTCAAAATCAAGTTCTTCATCTTCAAAAGAAAAATCATCTTCCTGAAGTTTTTCTGCCTCTCTCTTTCTCTTTTCTTTTACAGGCTTTTCTTCTTCCTCAAATCCGTAGTCGTCATCTTCGTTTTCATCTTCATCAAGACTTACAATGTCATCATTTTTATCTCTGCTGCGTACATCTTCCTCTTCAAACTCAGGTTCAAATGAATGAGCATCTTCAACAGGATTATTTTTCTGCTGACGACCGAATGTATTATCCGCAAAGAATTCATCAGCATCCATATTGTCTTCAACAAGACCTACACTGTTTTCATCACGGCTGTCATCTTCACCGACAAGATCATCAAGGCTCTGTTTGTAAACCTGCTGATTATCAGCTTCTACAGTTTCATCAAGTTTTTCTGAATCAAAAATATCTTCTTCAGGAACACCTTCTTCCGTAAGCTTACTGAAGCCGCTGTCATAATCTTCGATATTATAATCTTCTTCTTCGGGAGATTGTTCTGTTTCATTTTCTGCAGTGTCTGTTAAAACTACAGTTTCAGCTTCTGCTTCAGTTTCCAGTTCCTCTTCTGAAACAGATGGCGAAAGTGAAATATCCTCATCAACATCATCAAATTCATTTTCATTTGATTTCTGCGCAAAATTTTCAGATCCAAGAGAAATAAGATTTTCACTTACACGATCAACGCCGGCTTTTGAAGAAACATTATCCTGATCAAGAGAAGATGCTCTTCTAAACGAAGCAAGTGCCTGATCAAGCTTATTCTGTTTTTCAAAATTTTCTGCCATGAGTTCATAGCACTGCACGCTCTGTGGATTTACGTCCGCATATCTGTCATAAAATTCTTCAGCCTTTGAAAAATCATTTTTCTGAACGTAACGCTTTGCTCCATTCAAATAAAAATCAGAATACTTTGGATCGATGCCTTTAATCCGCTTATAACATGCGTATGCTTTTTTTTCATCTCCAGTACAGATGTAGTACTGACCAAGAAGATCAAGAGTTTCAAGATCGTTCTGATTATTTTCATACAGGCTCTGGATTTTTGCACTTGCTTCTTCATAAAGTCCTGCAGACAAAAGTATTGATGAATGCTGTTTTTGAACATCGGAATCTGAAGGATAGAAATCTTCAACTCTGCTCATAATGCCGAGAGATTCATCATAACGCTCAGTTTTTTCATAAGTCTTTGCAAGACCGATAAGTGCACGTTTTGATTCCTGGCGGATATCCAGAGCTTCGTTATAATGAGTCTCTGCGTTTTTATAATCACCCTGTCTGTAGCAGACGTCTCCGTACTTTGAATAGATGTGCGAATTTTTTGAATTAAGTGCGATGGCTTTTCTTACAAGTTCACCCGCTGCATGAGTCTTGTTGTATTTTAAAAGAAGATCTGCATAATTTGTTATTGCTTCAAGCCAGCCCGGTTTTGTCTTAAGTGCAATTTCATATTCATTTCGTGCCTTTTCAAATTCTCCCATTGCGTCATAACTTTTTGCAATGTTAAGGTGAAGAATCGGATGGTTCGGATCGACTTTAAGTCCATGCAGATAAGAGTTTACTGCCTCTGGATATTTTTTCTGCTGTGCGTAAATTGCGCCAAGATGATTGTATGCAAGAACGTCACTTGAATTTGCTTCAACAACCATATTAAAACAGCGGATTGCCTCATCATACTGTTCCATGAGTTTATACGTAAAGCCCATGTTGTAATAAACCTGAGAATTCTCAGAATCAAGCATTGCGGCTTTTTCAAGAACAGCAATAGATTCATCATACATTTTTAATCGGCGCAAAATTCCACCAAGACTGTTGAGAGCACTCACCGACTTTGGATTGAGGCGAACAATTTCCTTGTAAATATTTAAAGCATCACCGTCATGTCCGCTCTTTATGTATAAACCACCAAGCTCATTCAAAAGCTCCATATTTTCAGGATCACTTTTCAAAAGTCCCTTGTAGATCCTTATGGCCGAATCAAAATCCCTTGATAAAACTGCAAGCTTTGCACGTTCAAGAAGGGAATCATTCTGAATACTCATCTCCATGATTTTACTTCCTGTTTTTTAATGGGCGGGCGAACACTTCCTTTGAAAGTTCTCCCATAATCTTATCATCATATTTTGAATATGACGCGACTGCAAAATAATAAACTTTGCCGTTTTTCAATCCGCTTATTGTTGCCGAAGTTACATTACCAACATTGATTGGAGATGTACCCTCAACAGCGGTGCGCCCCAGATATTCTCCCGGACGTTCTCCGTAGAAAACATAATACCCGCCTACACTTTCATCAACAGAATAAGGCCATGTAAGAACAACCTCACCATCCTGTGCACTTGCATTCAGGTAGAAAGGTGCAATCGGAGAAGGTATTTCGGTGTACGTTAATTTTACTTCCGTCACTGAAGGAGTCTTTGCTCCGTTTCCATCAGGATAAAGATCTGCCGCAACCTGAAAATACAAGCCCTTTACATCTTTAATTTCCTGATGATTTTTTACCGGAATCCATTCAGGACTGTCATCCGTCCAGTTAAAATAATTATCTCCACTTCTCACATAAAATTCTACATCTGTCTGAGAAGGAGTTTTTACAATCGCATCAATTTTTTTCAATCTTGAACCATAGGAAAGAAGAATAGGTTCTGTTACAAATCTTCCGCCTTCAGTTTTGTAATTATCATGTCTGAGGTTTTCTGCAATTTCACTTTGAGAATTTCTCTGGATTCTAAAATCATCAACAAGGCCAGTGTAATGAGAACAAATGTCTATATCTGCAGGAACACCAATCTGAGGCTCATAAATTGATCCGCCCTTTTCATGTCCGTTTGTAGTGATAAATTCAAGTGCTTCAAGCTGACCGTTAATTCTGTATTCAAGAAGGCCGGTATTCTGATCAAAACTGATTGAATGATGCATCCACACATCAGGAATAATCGTTGTATAACTTGAAAGTTTTATTTCGCCGTTATTTTCTGTGTAGCCGTTAAAAACATTTGTAAATGCCCACTCAAGATGATTGCCTGAAAAGCTTGCTGAAATCATCTGGTAAAGAGGATAGTTTGCAACTGTGCGGGAAGATCTCCATGAAAAAACAATTTCACCGTTTTCTGCAATTGAAGGTCTAAGCCAGAATTCAATCAGGAAAGAACCGACTGCACCGGATGAACCGAAAATCGTAGATCTGTTTCCTTTAAGAGTGATTCCTCCGTTTCCGCGGACAAGACCAGCTTTTTTCCCCATGCAGGAATTATCAGAAGCTGTTATTTTATTAGAAGAAACTGTATATTTTCCTGCCAGATCGTGAATTTCTTTTCCTTCAAAATTTAAAAGAAGATCCGTATCTTTATCTACAGGGCGGCTGTTTGTTGCAAGAACAACGGCATCATATCCGTACTGCCCTTTACCGATCACTACGCCATCCATTTTTTCCAGATGAGGCCATCCGTTCTTTCCGCCGAAAACTTTAACCTTTTCTTCGGCATATGACATATTCAAAACTAGAAGAATAACTGCTATAATAACTACATTAACTTTTTTAAGCATATGAACGACCATAATCCTAATTTCAGAGAAATTCTCCACCAGACAGCATTAAAAGCTCCTTCTCAAAGCGGCGTTTATATGTGGCGCAATGAAAAAGAAACTATAATTTACGTCGGCAAGGCTAAAAACTTAAAGAATCGGCTTACATCCTATTTCAGCGGAAACAAGGACATCAAGACGAAGCTTCTGATCAGCAATGCCCGGTCAATTGAATACATTACAACGAGCAACGAATATGAGGCATTTCTTCTTGAAAACAACCTCATAAAAAAATACTCACCAAAGTACAATATCTGTCTTAAAGACGGAAAATCCTATCCGGTGATTAAAGTAACCAGCGAAAAATTTCCGCGCATCTACAAGACACGAAACGCCGTTTCAGACGGTTCAAAATACTTTGGTCCCTTCCCGGATGCAGCTGCACTCGACACATTCATAGAAACACTCTACGAAATATATCCGTTACGACACTGCAGAAGATTCCAGGAAAAATCGTCACCCTGCATGTATTACCACATAGGCAGATGTACGGCTCCATGCTGTAAAAAAACCGACAGCTCCACCTATAATGTATATATCGAAGAAATCTTAGGTCTACTTGAGGGTAAAGATGAAAAATCCCTTAAATTCCTGGAACAGCAGATGAAAGATGCGGCCTCCTCACTCAATTTTGAAAAAGCAGCCAGACTGCGAGACGGAATAAAAGCTCTTTCAGTTCTTCAAAATCAGAATGTTGTGGAAAGCTTTGATGATACGGACAAAGACTACATTGCTTCATGGCGTGAAGGAGAACTTGTAAGCTTTACTGTGCTTAAAATGCGCGGAGGAAAACTTTTGGGAAGAGATAATTTCCGCACGATTTCAATCAATGAAGACACAGAGCTGATTCCGGAATTCATGGGTGCTTACTACACAGAAAAAGAAGTGATTCCGCCTCACATATACGTCACAAATTCTGAAGGCTGCGAACTGATGCAAAAATGGATTGAAGAAACTTACGGAATCAAAACTCATATTGAAAATGTTGTTGAAGGAGTTGAAAATCCAAATGCACTGCACATTGCTTCAATAAACATGGCGCGGCAAAATGCACATGAGGATATAATCAGGCGGATGAGGGAACGGGGAGACTTTCCTGCTATGGAAGAACTTAAAGAAAAACTTAAGCTGCCTAAACTTCCCGTCAGAATAGAAGGATTTGATATTGCTCACATAGGCGGAAAATTTCCTGTAGCGTCTTTAATCAGCTTTTACAACGGAAATCCTGACAAAAAAAACTACAGATATTTCAGATTAAAAACTACGGACGGGCTGATTGATGATTTTGCCAGCATGAAAGAAGCGACCTCAAGAAGATACTCAAGGCTTTTAAATGAAAATAAAGAGCTTCCTGATTTAATTCTGATTGACGGTGGCATCGGACAGGTAAATGCAGTTTATGAAATTATTTCTTCCCTTGGGCTGGACATTCCTATTGCGGGACTTGCAAAACGCGACGAAGAAATCTGGAGACCACATGCAAAAGCTCCTGTCTGCCTTCCAAAACGAAGCGATGCACTAAGGCTTTTGCAGCGGGTCAGAGATGAAACTCACAGATTTGCCACAAGCCGAAATCAGGAATTAAGAACAAAAGAAAATACAATTTCTCCGTTTACAAAAATTCCAGGTGTCGGTCCAAAACGAGACTCTGAATTAATGAAAAAATTCGGAACTTTAAAACGTCTTGCTGAATCAAGTGAAAGTGAAATTGCACAGGCTCTTGGTGTTAAGGCAAAGATTGCATCAGATATTCTACTTCAGGCAAAACGTCTTTATAAAGAAGAAGCTGCAGTAAAAGAAAAGCAGATGCTGTCTCTTGATGAAGCGGGAACTACAAAAGAAAAAGCCGCACGATACAAAATCAACAAGGATCTTGCAAGTGCGGCTTTACTCGATGTTGCCGAGCCTTAAAGAAAATTATTTTACTTCAACCTTCTTGAGCTTCCAGATGTCCTTTACGTAATCTTCGATTGTACGGTCAGAAGAGAACTTTCCGGAATTTGCAATATTTATAAGACATTTACGTGCCCATGATTTTGGATCTGCATATTCCTTTGCAATCTTGTCCTGTGCCTGACAGTATGATTCAAAGTCTGCAAGAAGGAAGTAAACATCAGGCTGCTGACCTTCAACACCGTAAACGATAGAATCGTGAAGTTCCTTGAAGAGCATTCCAGTCGGATCATAAGTTCCGTCAACAAGCTGATTTACAACTTTTGCAAGCTGAGGGTTGCGGTCAAGATACTTCTGTGGATTGTAAGAATGTTCATTCTTCATCTTGATGATTTCATCAGCCTTAAGTCCGAAGATAAATGCATTTTCAGTACCAGCTTCCTCAACGATTTCAATGTTAGCACCGTCAAGTGTACCGATTGTAAGTGCACCGTTCATCATAAACTTCATGTTTGAAGTACCAGATGCTTCATACCCCGCTGTAGAAATCTGTTCTGAAACATCAGAAGCCGGAATGATTTTTTCTGCAACAGAAACACGGTAATTTTCTACGAATACAACACGGAGCTTTCCGCGGACACGGCGGTCGCTGTTAATCTTATCTGCAACTGTGTTAATAAGCTTGATGATAGATTTTGCACGACGATAACCTGAAGCAGCCTTTGCACCAAAGATGTATGTATGTGCAGGAGGATTGTAATTTGGATCCTCAACGATTCTGTTGTATTCATACATAATGTGCAGAATATTCAAAAGCTGTCTCTTGTATTCATGAAGACGCTTAACCTGTGTATCAAAAATGCTTTCAGGATCAAGGAATTCATTCTGTGTGTGCTTGAGGTAATCAGCAAGCTTTTCTTTGTTGTGGCGCTTGATTTCAATAAGTTCATTGATTGATTCTTCATCATCAACATATTTTTCAAGTCCCTTAAGCTGATCAAGATCTTTTGCCCATCCGTCACCGATTCTCTTTGTAATAAATGAAGCAAGTTCAGGGTTTGAAGCAAGAAGCCATCTTCGCTGAGTAACACCGTTTGTCTTGTTGTTAAATTTTTCAGGATACAATGTGTACCAGTTCTTAAGTTCCTGAGTTTTAAGAAGTTCTGTATGAAGAGCTGCAACTCCGTTTACAGAGAAACCTGCGTGGATTGCAAGCCATGCCATATAAACTTTTCCATCATGAATGATTGCCATGTGATTCTGATTGTAATAATCTCCAGGGAACTTCTGGCGAAGTTCAATAACAAGACGTCGGTTGATTTCTTCAATAATCTGGTAAACACGTGGAAGAAGTCTCTGGAATACATCGATCGGCCACTTTTCAAGAGCTTCTGCAAGAATTGTATGGTTTGTATATGCAAAAGTTTTTGTAACAACATTCCATGCATCATCCCAACCGACATTGTATTCATCAAGAAGAATGCGCATAAGTTCAGGAATTGCAACTACAGGATGAGTATCATTAAGCTGAATTACATAATATTCATGGAATTTAGAAAAGTCTGTTCCAACTGTATTTACATAATGATGGATAAGATCCTGAAGTGAAGCTGATGTAAAGAAGTACTGCTGTCTTAAGCGGAGTTCCTTTCCCATCGGACCATTGTCATTCGGATAAAGAACACGGCTGATATTTTCTGCATCATTCTGTCTTTCAACTGCGCGATGATACTGCATGTCGTTAAAAAGCTGAAGATCAAATCCGTTTGGAGAAGAAGCCTGCCACAAGCGGAGAGTATTTACAGTATTTGAGCCGTAAGCAACGATCGGCATATCGTATGGAGTTGCAATAACTTCTTCAGCATTTTCAAGGAAGAATCTGTCCTGTCCGTCAGGAGTCTTTCCGTATTTAATCTGTCCGCCGAATTTTACTGTTACAGAAAGATCAGATCTCTTAATTTCCCATGGATCACGGTGCTTGAGCCAGTTATCAGGATATTCAACCTGGTAACCATTTTCAATGTGCTGTTCAAACATACCATACTGATAGCGGATTCCGTATCCATATCCAGGATATTCAAGTGTTGCAAGGGAATCAAGGAAACATGCAGCAAGACGTCCAAGACCTCCGTTTCCAAGACCTGCATCAGGTTCTTCATCTTCAACAAGGTCATAATTGATGTTCATTCCTTTAAGAACTTCATTTACCTTGTCCATGATTCCGGCATTGATAAGATTGTTTGAAAGTGCACGACCCATCAAAAATTCTGCGCTGAGATAGCAGAGCTGCTTTGTAGGTTTAGCTTCATAAGCTTTGCGTGTTTCCATCCAGTTCGGCATGATGATTTCAAGAGCACTGGCACTAACTGCATCAAAAATGTCATGCTTGTTTGCCTGTGAAATGTCCTTTCCGTACTGTCTTCTAAGACGGGCTGTAAGGTTTTCCTTAAACTGTTCTGCATCAAAAGTCATATATTCCTCCAAAAATAACTTTCAAATTGATTGTTGAACTTCTTATCAAAATTCAATATTTACACTAATAACATTCATTAAATTCATCCATCATTTTGCAACAAGAACGATCATTGCACCTGAAGGAAGCACGTATCTTTCCTGCGCCGGAAGTTTTTCTGCATCTTCCGCGGAAAGAATCGAAGTTTCATCTTCTATTGAAGTATCCGCAACTCTGTACCATTTTCTTCCATCTGTAAGGGTAGAAAGTTTTACTGTTTTATCCTGTCTGTCTGTATTTGCAGCTACAAAGAAATCATAATTTTTATCTTTATCACTGCAGATATTGGCAGCCCCGGATAATCTGAAGGCCAGGAACCTTGAAAGTTTTGCCCAGTCAGGATTACTTCCGTCTTCCGCATACCACTGAATGTCCTGAGCATTTCCAGCCTTGTATCCATTGAAGAATCTGTTGCGGCTGAAAACCGGATGTTCCTTTCTGAGTCTGATTGCCTTTTTTGTAAAATCAACAAGCTTTGAATTCAAACCACAGTCATCCCAGTTAAACCAGCTTATTTCATTATCCTGACAGTAAGCGTTGTTATTTCCCTGCTGACCACGACGGAATTCGTCACCGCCAAGAAGCATCGGTGTTCCCTGAGAAACCATAAGCGTAAGAATATAATTTCTCATCTGCTTGTTTCTCATGCGCTCGATCATCGGGTTGAGTGTCGGACCTTCAAAACCGTAATTATAACTCCAGTTACTGTCACTTCCGTCACGATTACCTTCACCATTTTCATCATTATGTTTACCGTTGTAGCTCACAAGATCGTTCATCGTAAAGCCGTCATGACATGTTACATAATTTATACTGTGAGCCGGAGATCGTCCTGAAATAGTAAAAAGATCCGAAGAACCGCTCATGCGTGTTGCAGCTTCCGTAGAAATATATTCGTCCCCTCGCCAGAATCTGCGGATATCATCACGGAATCTGTCATTCCATTCTGCCCATCTGCCGCCAGGGAAACCGCCAAGTTGATATGCTCCACCGGCATCCCATGGTTCTGCAATAATTTTTGTATTTCTAAGCACAGGATCTTCTGAAATCGCATTTGTAAGAGGAGCCCAGTTCATCGGCACCCCGTCTGTTCCGCGTGTCAAAATCGAAGCAAGGTCAAATCTGAAACCATCAACATGATAATTTAAAACCCAGTAGCGCAAACTGTCCAGAATGTAATTTCTTACGACAGGATGATTACAGTTCACCGTGTTACCGCAGCCTGAAAAATTCATGTAATATTCTTTGTGACTCTCGACGAGCGTATAGTAAACACTGTTTTCAAATCCGCGGAAACTTAAAGAAACGCCGTGCTCATTTCCTTCTGCAGTATGATTGTAAACAACATCAAGAATTACTTCGATTCCAGCCTTATGAAATTCCTTTACAAGATTCTTAAACTCATTTACACAGCCGCCGGGTCTTTTATCTGCGGCATACGAAGCTTTTGGGGCAAAGAAATTCATCGTGCTGTAGCCCCAGTAATTCTTCATTCTCTCACCGGTACGAGGATTCACATTGCTGTTTTCAAATTCATCAAACTCAAAAACCGGCAGCAGTTCAACCGCAGTAATTCCAAGGTCCTTAAGATACGGAATTTTCTGCACAAAACCCGCATAAGTTCCCGGAAATTCAACACAAGCATTTTTACCGGCCGTAAAGCCTTTAAGGTGAACCTCATAAATTATACTTTCACTCAAAGGTCTGTTAATCGGTCTGTCCCCTTCCCAGTTAAATTCATCATTATCAACAACGACACATTTTGGAAAAAGATGATCCGGTCTCTCTTCCTGCTGAGAAATATCGATTTTATCTACAACAGGCTTATAATTCGGCGGAAGATTGTAAAATAAAGAAGTATTTGTTATAGCCTTTGCATATGGATCTAAAAGATTATCTTTAGGATTGAATCTGTGGCCCTGTGAAGGTTCAAAAGGTCCGTCTACGCGGTAAAGATAAAGTGCTCCTTTCTGAATGCCCGGAATAAAAGCATGCCAGACATCCCCAGTCTTATTCACGGCAGAATCAAAAACAAACTGACTTGCAGGAACTGTATCTTCCTGATTATTGTAAAATTCTATTGTAACTCTTGTTGCATTACGTGAAAAAACGGCAAAATTTACACCGTTTCCATAAAAAGTTGCTCCAAGAGGAATCGGGCTGCCAACATTTGCGCTTAAACTTTCCATATCAAAAAAATTATAACAGACAAAGTTGATTTTTTCCACTTTTAAAGTATTTTTTCTTTTATAGTCTAAACTCCAAATTTCACTAGAATAAACTAAAATTGGATTCCAGTCGTCTTGCGTGTGACGTAAACGCGCTATAAAGCTTCCATATAGCGCTATATTCTGTTTAATGATACACTAAGTCCATGAACGAAACAGAAAATTTTGAAGAAGAATACGAAATCGCCCCTGCAGGTCCAAAAACAGCTTTGGTTTCAATAGTAGGAAGACCTAGTGCAGGAAAAAGTACATTTTTAAATACTGCAAGCGGTGAAATGATAAGCATAGTTTCAAGCATTCCGCAGACAACACGCAATGCCATCCGCGGAATTGTTAATACAAGTCTGGGACAGCTTGTATTCATAGACACTCCGGGGCTTCATCTCAGCGAAAAAAAGATGAACCTTAAGCTTACTGCAATTGCCGAAGAAAACATAAAAGAAAGCGATTCAATTCTCTACCTTATTGATGCAACCCGTGATCATGGTGAAGAAGAAGAACTGATTGCAAAGCTTCTTGAGCCTTACAAAAACAAGCTCGTAATTGCAATTAATAAAATAGAAGATTCTAAAGCATCAGTTCAAAAAGCACGCGATTTCATCTCAAAATTTCTAAACGGCGTTTCTCAGGAAAGAATCGTTGAAATGAGTGCAAAGGCTGATCAGAATGTTAATGACGTTCTTAAGGCTCTTTACGATCTTGCAGAAGAAGCACCTCATCTTTATCCGGAAGAATTTTACACGGATCAGGAAGTTGAATTCCGTATTGCAGAAATAATCCGCGGAGAAGCAATCAACCGGCTTGAACAGGAACTTCCGCATGCAATTTACGTAAATGTAAAAGACATGAAAATGGAAAAAGCAAATCTTCTAAAAGTCCGAGCTGAAATTTGTGTTGAACGCGAAAGTCAGAAGGGCATTGTAATCGGAAAAGGTGCACAGATGATAAAAACAATCCGCGTTGAATCAATAAAAACTGCAAGAAAAATTTTTCCATACCGCGTCGATATTGAACTTAATGTTAAAGTCGATAAAAACTGGAGACAGAAAGACAGCGTACTCAATAAAATCCTCAATTAGCCTGGACAGATTCTGCAGCTGATTTCAAGCGTTTGTTGCACATAAAAGAGTGAATCATTATAATTTTCACATTATGTACAAACCAGAGTTATTAAACACGCTTAAAAACTACTCTGCAGCTTCCTTTATCAGGGATTTTATTGCAGGTATTATCGTTGGTATTGTAGCACTTCCGCTTTCAATAGCATTTGCAATTGCTTCAGGATGCAGCCCGGAAACTGGACTTTATACAGCAATCATTGCAGGTTTCTGTATTGCAGCATTCGGCGGAACAAAATGCCAGATCGGCGGCCCTACAGGTGCATTCACAGTAATCATTTATGCAATCGTAAACAATCCGCAGCTTGGTGTAGGCGGACTTGCAACGGCAACTGTAATCGCAGGTATTCTTCTGATTCTGCTTGGTGCATTCAAAATGGGTGGTCTTGTAAAGTTCATTCCATACACAATCGTTGTTGGATTTACAGCGGGAATTGCAGTTACAATCGCTTCCGGACAGATCGGAGATTTCTTCGGACTTGCTCCGGTTTCTCCAGAAAATCCGGTTATAATCATCGGTGAAAAATTTGAAAAAATGCCTGGTGAATTCCATCAGAAGATGATTGCCTACACACAGATTTTCGATTCAATCAGCGCCTATTCAACTTTGATGGCTGTTCTTTCACTAGCTGCACTTTTTCTCTGGCCTAAAGTTACAAAAAAGATTCCAGGGTCACTCATCGTAATTATTCTTGCAACAGTAATTCACCTTATTCTCAGCAAGACATGCGGATTTGAAACTACACTCATCGGTGACAGATACAAAATTCCTTCAAGTCTTCCAACACCAAAAGCTCCGGACTTCAGTTTTGCAACAATCAAGACTGTATTTCCTACAGCAGTTTCAATCGCAGTTCTCGCAGCAATTGAATCTCTTCTTTCAGCAGTTGTAGCAGACGGTATGATCGGTTCAAAGCACGACTCAAACAACGAACTGATCGGGCAGGGAATTGCAAACATCGCTTCTCCACTTTTCGGCGGACTTCCGGCAACAGGAGCAATTGCACGTACAGCAACAAACATCAACAACGGCGGACGTTCACCGGTTGCAGGTATAATTCATGCAGTAGTTCTTCTTTTAATCATGATTTTCTTCGGAAAATATGTTGAATACATTCCTATGGCAGCTCTTGCAGCAGTATTGATTCAGGTTGCATGGAACATGGCAGGTATTCCTTCAATCCGCAAGCTTCTTAAGGGACAGAAATCAGATATCGCAGTTCTTACTGTTACATTCCTGATTACAGTATTTGTTGACCTGACTTATGCAATTGGTGTCGGATTGATTTTTGCTGCATTCTTCTTTATCAAAAAAATCATTGACCTTTCAGAAGTTCAGACTGGAAATACAACAATCGTTACAGGTATCAAAGGCGACGGTTCTACAGAAACAATCGATCTTCCAAAAGGAGTTCTTGTTTATGAAATAGAAGGTTCGCTCTTTTTTGGAACAGTAAGAAAATTTGAATATGCGGTTGAACGTGCGGGTTCTGACTGCAAGGTTTTGATTTTCCGCATGAGAAATCTGATTTATCTTGATGCAGGCGGACTTCAGGCTC
This sequence comes from Treponema sp., assembly GCA_024687165.1. Classification (GTDB taxonomy): domain Bacteria; phylum Spirochaetota; class Spirochaetia; order Treponematales; family Treponemataceae; genus Treponema_D. The sequence continues at coordinate 33,047 of JAILEY010000026.1, read as the reverse complement.
TTGAGCAGGCAAAGGCAGCATGTGACAGAAAGGGCATTAAGATCGTGTTGAGTGGAATTCACACACAGCCTTTCCTTCTTTGTGAAAAGTCCGGTATGACAGAAAAGCTGGGCCGTGAAAATATCTGTACAAACATCAATGCGGCACTTGAACGTGCAAGTAAAATTGTAAATAGTAAATAAAAAAATCTGTGACTTTTTAACATGGCACATCTGATTTAAAGAAAATAAACCCCGATGCAAACATAAATCAAAATCTGCATCGGGGCATTTTTTTATTTTATTAAGTTGCTGTAATTTTAACTCTAAAAAGATGTAATAAAATTGGCGCGAAGGAGTGTTGTGCAGGACGAAAATATTCTGTTTGTTGCAGTCGCGAAAGCAACATAATTAATAGTTTCTTTGCAACAAACAGTATATAGATGCTGTACAGCATAGGTTTTGGACTGCTCAACGCGACTGGGAGCCAATTTAATTCAGTCTTTATAAATCAAAATAAAGACCAATTTATAAATTACAACTTATTTCTATTAAAATATTCTTTTGTTACTTTTTTTACGACAAGGCAAAGTGCAATCAATGAAATACAGTTTGGAATTGCCATAAGTCCGTTGAAAATATCTGCAATTTTAAATACTGCATCGACTGTAAAATATGGGCCGATCGCAACAGCTACAATAAAAAGAACTCTGTAAATCATTACAATCCACATTTTTCCGTTTGTAAGATATTCAAGACACTTTTCAGAATAATAGTCCCAGCCGAGGATTGTAGTAAATGCAAAGAAAGCAAGACAAAGCATAAGCAAAAACTGAACGCTGTGTCCGTCTCCACCAAGAACTTTATTGAAAGACCATGCTGTAAGTGCAACTCCTTCAAGAGCCTTACCGTCAGCTCCAAGAGCATTTACCCAAAGGCCGTCTTTCATTCCGCCGATTACAAGTGCAAGACCTGTCATTGTACAGATAATCAGTGTATCAATTATTGTTCCTGTCATATTTACAAGTCCCTGTTCAACAGGCTCTTTTGTCTGTACAGGAGCAGCCGCAATCGGAGCAGAACCAAGTCCGGCTTCATTAGAAAAAATTCCGCGTGCAATACCACTCTGCATTGATTCTGTAACCTGCTTAAAAACATATCCACAGGCACCACCCGCTGCAGCCTGCCATCCGAATGCACTCTTAAAAATCAGAACAAATGCTGCGGGAATATGAGTTGCATTCATTATAATTACAGACACACCAAGGAAAACATAAATGATTGCCATTGTCGGAACAACTTTTTCAGCAACTTTTGAGATGCGCTTAAGTCCACCAAGAACTACAAGTGCAACACAAAGAGTAACAAATGCACCACCGATTACAGTTGCCCATGTGTATTCCCTGTTGTTAAATAAGAAAGCAACATTACCTGCATCAGGATCAAATGCTGTATTTACGGCAGATGTTATTCCGTTGATTTGAGTCATTGTTCCGATTCCCAAAAGACCAGCCAGAACTCCGAAAATTGCAAAAAGAATTGCAAGCCACTTCCACTTTCTTCCCATACCTTTTTCGATTGTATAGAATGGTCCGCCAAGAATATGTCCATCCGGCTTTACTTCACGATATTTGATTGCAAGCATACATTCAGCATATTTTGTAGCTGTTCCAAGAAGTGCCGCAATCCACATCCAGAAAAGAGCACCAGGTCCACCGGCTGTAACTGCTGTTGCAACACCGACGATGTTTCCTGTACCGATTGTTGCGGAAAGAGCTGTACACAAAGCAGAAAATCCTGAAAGCTCACCGTGACCGTCTTCATTTTTCTTGAAGATTCCCTTAAATGCACGTCCGAGATTCTTAAACTGAATTCCACCGGAAGCAATTGTCATAAGGATTCCTGTAAAAAGAATCAAGGCAATTGTAGGAATTCCCCAGACATAACCGTCGATTGTCGAAAGAATTTTATCCATCGATTTTCCCCTAATATTTTTTTATAAAAAAAAGCCAAATCCAAAGCATTCGTTTTGAAATTGGCTTATGTTATACACCATAATTTTCAGGTCATTTATGACCCCGGCGGGGTTCGAACTCGCCACCTGCTGCTTAGGAGGCAGCCGCTCTATCCATAAATGAGCTACGGGATCTTAACTGCAAATCAGTCCGCAGTTAAAACAGACTGACCTGCATATTTTAAGCAAAAATTATTTAGCTCTTTCAGAGAATTCGCCTTCACGTGTATCAATAACAATACGATCTCCAGTATTGCAGAACAATGGAACACGAACTTCGATTCCTGTATCAAGTGTAGCAGGCTTGAGGGATTTTCCAGAAGTATCTCCCTTTACACCAGGTTCGCAGTATGTAATTACGCGAGTAACTTTTGTTGGAAGATCTACACCAACCGGCTTTCCTTCGTAATATGTAACTTTAAGTTCGAAGTCATCATCATCACCTTCTGTTTCAGATGGCTTGAGGTAACCAGCGTTATCTCCAAGGTCTTCCTTTGTAAGGATAACGTCATTGTATTCTGCATCCATGAAGTGATAATCATCACCATCAATGTATGAAAGCTTTACTGCCTTTTCTTCAAGATCTACTTCCTGGAATTTTTCACCAGCATCAATACCGAGGTCCTGTGTACCGCCAGTAACAATATTCTTTACGCGAAGGTTAACTGTAATACCCTGGCGTCCACCCTTCTGTCCAAGTTTCTTCTGAACGATAAATGGGTTTCCTTCAAACATGAAAGCTGAACCAACTCTGATTTCGTTTGTAGATATCATTTTACATCCTCAAAATAAAAAAGATTTGTGCCTATTATATTAGAAGAAGGCGAAATACTCAATATAGAATCTTCAAAAGCTTTTCCGCCATATCACCAAGAGCAAGTGTCTGCTTTGCAAATTTTTCAAACGGTTCTTTCTGATTTTCTAAATCCTCAAGAATTTTTACAAGCAGATTTTCAAGCTCCTCCTGAAGTTTTTCTTCTGTCTGAGGAAAATTTTCAATGCCGCACAAAGCAGTTGCAGCCTCTCCGCAAAGTTCAGTTTCAAGATTTCTGTTGTAAAGAAAGCTGAATCTTTCAAGTTCCTTTGAAGGCTTAAGTCTTCTTAAAAATGCTTCAAGTTTTACAAGATGATACTGTTCGTCCTGCTCATAAATATTCCACACAAAAGGCTTGCCGGTTAAAACTGCACGGGAAAAAGAATCTTCTCCACGGATCAATGCAAAATCAACACTGCACAAAAAATCATCCCACTTAATCTGAGGAAGATACGGAAGCTCATACACGGCACAATTTTCGTTCAGCAAATGTGAAAGCTCCATAAAAGATTTCTTTCCGACTCCATTTGCAACAAAAAGTTCAACCTTTTTAGTTTTTGAAAATATGTTCAAAGCCTTTACAAAAAAAAGAAAATTCTTCGGATATGAAAACAAAAGTATTCTCAATGATTCATGTTCATCGCGTTTTTTATTCAGGCTGGTCATAAAATCATTATCAAGAATAAGGCCGCCAGTTTTTTCAGTAAAGCCCGGCATAAAATTTATTTTTTTTACATTAGAGCTTCTTGTTGCGCCTTTCAAAAGATGAAAATCATCAGCCCACTCTTCAGCCGTAAGATATTCAACATTTACAATCTGAATTTCATTTTTAAAATCCGGAGAAAAAATTATATCCTCAAGCCAGGCCGGACGCACACACTGAAAGCACTGCAGAATTTTTTCTGGCGGATTTTCAGAAAATTCTTTTGTACATAATTCTCTGTCATTCCAGTTAAAAATTTTCCAGCCGCAATAAATTTGAAAATTCTTTTCTGCATCAAGGCCTTCTGCAATTGATGAAAAAGTCTTCAGGTTATTCACGACAATCCGCAGATTCAAAGAAGGATCAACTTCAGAAATTCTTCTGCAGAGTCTGTACACAAAACCAATGTCACCGTAATTATCAATTACATCACAAAGAATCATCAAATCTTTCATGAAAAAGATTATATAAAATTTTCGCGCGAAATTGCAATTTTTGAAAAAAAACGGGTAATAGATATATAAGGAGTGATTTATGAATATATATTGTTTTAGTCCCTTCGGTTATGAAGGAAATCTTGTTCACATTGAAGTGGACCTTAGGAGAGGAATTCCAGCGATTGATATTGTCGGTCTTGCAGATGGAGCCGTCAAAGAAAGCCGCGAAAGAATGAGGAGTGCAATCAGAAATTCTGGACTTGAATTTCCCCCTGAAAGAGTTTTAATAAGTCTTTCACCGGCAGATTTAAAAAAAGAAGGTGCGGGATTTGATCTTGCAGTTGCACTTGCCGTTCTTTCTGCAAAAGATGCTCTTGAAAAAAAGAACAGTTTTGCGGAAGAAGAAATTGATGACTCTGTACTTGTAATGGGTGAACTTGAACTTAATGGAAGCACAAGAGGAGTCCGCGGAATTCATGCGGCTGTAAGCACTGCAATCTCCTATGGAATTAAATTATGCATAGTCCCAGAAAAAAATGCTGATGAAGCAAGATCTGTTTCCGGAGCAAAAGTTTTTGGCGCAGAAAATCTTCTTGAAGCATACAACGCAATCTACAACAAAGATGCTTTTACAGGTTGTTCTTCTGCGGGAAATGAATCAAGACAGGGGATTTCAAAAGATGCAGTTGAAATCAACGGAATTCTTTTTCCACCTGTTGAAGAAGGTTTTGAATTTGCAGAAGTTCACAATCAGGAAAAACTGATAAGAGGACTTCAGATTGCAGCAGCAGGAGGACACAACGTTCTTGCGTACGGACCACCTGGTTGCGGAAAAACAATGTCCATGCAAAAATTTCCGTCACTTCTTCCATATCTTCCGATGGAACAGTCTCAAAGCACAACAAGGATTTTTTCCATAGCAGGACTTATCGGAGCAGACAAAAGCATTATCCGGAAACCACCATTCAGGGTTCCACATCAGACTGCATCAATAGAAGGAATGTGCGGCGGAGGCTCAAACTGTCTTCCGGGAGAAATTTCACTTGCACACAACGGCGTTCTGTTTCTTGATGAAGCTGCTGAGTTTAAATCAAGTGTACTGCAGATGTTAAGAGTTCCACTTGAAAGCGGATGCATCACTTTAAGCCGCGCCGGAAGGACAACAGTATTTCCTGCTAGATTTCAGCTGCTGCTTTCTTCAAATCCATGCCCGTGTGGGAACTATGGTTCAAAAACAAAAATCTGTCTCTGTTCCGCAAGATCCGTTGAAGGCTACTGGAAGAAATTTTCAGGACCGCTTTTAGACAGAATAGACATCCGCATTCAGGTCGATCTAAAAGAAGACTGCAAAGATTCAGATATTCATGAGGAAGAAAATCTTTCAACGAACGAGCTTAGAAAAAAAATTGCAGTTGCAATAAAAAAGCAGATGCTCAGACAGGGTAAAAAAAATGTACAGCTTATTCCGTCAGAAATTTCTGCCTACTGCAATCTTGATAAAGACGCTGAAAATTTTCTGACAACGACGTGCGAAAAGTTTGACATGTCACCAAGAGCATACAGCGGATGCCTTAAACTTGCACGTACAATTGCTGACATGGAAGATTCAGATAAAATCCCGATTGAAGCAGTTAAAGAAGCCGTTGAATTAAGAAAACCTGCGGTAGTCTTTTAAATTTAAATAAAAAAAGCTGACGTCCAAACAACATCAGCTGTAGTACCGGATTAGAGACTTGAACTCTAACACGCTTGCGCGCAAAAGATTTTGAGTCTTTCGTGTCTACCATTCCACCAATCCGGCAAGTGAATTAAATATATAAAAAAAAGAGTTGTCTGTCAATCAGGAAAAAATTATTGGAAGAATAAATTGAATGAAGTAAAATATAACATCATAAAAGAAAAGATAAGATTATTATCAGAAGCATTTGCAAAAGTAAGCATACTGGAATTCAGGGAGGAAAATTTGTCTTTTATTGAAAAAAAAGAAAATCCAGAAAAAGTTTTAAAATCAATTTTCGGGTACAAAAAATTCAGGCCTCTTCAAAAAGAAATTATTGAAAATGTTTTAGAAGGAAGAGATACTCTTGCAATACTTCCAACAGGCGGCGGAAAATCATTGTGCTATCAGATTCCGGCACTTATGATGGAAGGCTTAACAGTCGTAATCTCACCGCTGATTGCACTTATGGAAGATCAGGTTGCACAACTGGATAATCTTGGAATTGCGGCTGCATACATTAATTCTTCATTAAGCTGGGACGATTATAAAGCTGCATGCAGACAGGTTCAAAGCGGGAAACTGAAGCTTCTGTATGTTTCACCGGAAGGACTTAACACAGAAAAAATGCTGAATCTTCTTCACAGTCCGTCTGTAAAAGTTGAATGCATTACGATTGATGAAGCTCACTGCATAAGTGAATGGGGGCACGACTTCAGACCGGATTATCTTGATATTGCGCTGATAAAAAAACAGTTTCCTCAATCAGTCTGTCTTGCTCTTACGGCAACTGCAACTGAACAGGTTAAAAAAGATATTATTCATCAGCTTAAAATGGAAGAGCCGAAAGTTTTATGCGCAAGTTTTAACAGACCGAATATTTTTCTGCATGTAGAAAGAAAAGCAAAACCACTTGAACAGGTTCTGTGTTTTCTTGAACAGCACAAAGGAGAAAGCGGAATAATTTACTGTTTTTCAAGAAAAAATGTTGACCAGCTTAATTTTGAATTACAGCGCAGGGGAATAAAATCGCTAAGCTATCATGCCGGACTTACTGATGCACAGCGCTCAAAAAATCAGAAAGCATTCATCCAGGATAAAATTGACGTGATGGTTGCCACAGTTGCTTTCGGAATGGGAATCAACAAGCCTGATGTAAGATTTGTAATTCATTATGACATGCCGAAATCTGTTGAACAGTATTACCAGGAAATCGGACGCGCGGGAAGAGACGGACTTTCAGCGGAAGCACTTTTATTATTCGGTCCGGGTGACATAAACAAAATCCGATGGCTTTTTAACGATTCAGCAGACAGCACAAAGGCAGAAAATCTTTTACGCGGAATGATAAATTATGCGGAAAGCACAACCTGCAGAAGGAAACAACTTCTTGCATACTTCGGAGAAAATTTCTGTGAATCTCAAGACAAAGATGAAAAAGACTGCTGCTGTGACATCTGCGCATCCGTTGAAAAAATTTCTGCACCTGCCGCAATACTGACAAAAGCTTCAATTCAGCCACGAATTAAATCGTTCCCGAAGAAAAATCAGCTTAAAGAAAATATTTCAGATGAAGACCAAAAGCTTGCAGATAAACTCCGTGCCTGGAGAAGAAAGGCTGCAGATGAACTTGAAGTTCCGCCTTATGTAATTTTCGGTGACAAATCGCTTTATGATATAGCATCAAAGCACCCGAGGACAACACAGGAATTATTGAACTGTTACGGCATCGGAGAATCAAAAACAGAAAAATTCGGCTACTACATTCTGCGGATTGTAAAAGAAGAATGAAATTTTATTTTTTAGTTTTGGTCTTCTGAATACTGGAAGTATTTCTTTCCCAGAATACACCGTCAGTATAGCCCTGGATACTTTTATCAGTTTCTGCCATTTCAAGACGTTTCTGAATCCAGACGCAATACTGCTCATTCTGTTCAATGCCGCAAAAATGTCTTTCAAGTTTTTTTGCAGTTACAGAGGTCGAACCTGAACCAAGAAAAGGATCAAAAACTACATCGCCTTTATTTGAACTGGCAAGAATTAATTTTGCAAGAAGCTTCTCACTTTTCTGTGTAGGATGCGCAGTATTTTCAGCCATTGACCAGTACGGAATTGAAATGTCATCCCAGAAATTTGAAGGATAAGTGTTGCGGAAATTTCCTTCTTCAGTTTCTTCCCAGTCTTTTGGTTCCCCGTCTTTTTTATACGGAGCAACTACTCGACGACGGATTTTTACATCTTCAACATTAAAAGTATAATCATCACTCAGCGTGCAAAACCAGATATCTTCCATTCCATTTTTCCAGTTTGATTTTGCACCTCTGCCCTTTTCACGCTGCCAGGTAATTCTGTTTTGAATTTTAAAATGCTTTTTTAATTCAAGACCGATGACGCAGCTTGAAATCCAGTCACAGCAAACATAAACAGAAGCATTTGGTTTTAAAAGAGGCTTGCAAAGTTCAATCCAGCCGCGGGTATATTCAGCATAAAATTCATCGCTCGTCTGCTTAAATTTATTTCCGTGAAAATCTTTGTTAAGGTTGTAAGGCGGATCTACAATCAGAAGGTCAATAAACTGGTTCGGAAGTTTTTTCAAAACCTCAAATGTATCACCGTGAATTGTTTTATCAATGATGGAATTTAAATCTGCATTCTCACTGACATGAATGCACTGCTTCAAATATTCTGCACCTTCTTCTACAGAAAGATCAATTGTCTTGTTTCGTTCCGCTTTCATGAAATCAATTATATTAAATGAAGAAATTTTAAACAGTCCTAAATTCAAAATTCTCAAAAAAAATAATAAAATTGGCTCCCAGTCGCGTTAAGCAGCCCAAAACCGATGCTGTACAGCATCTATATACTGTTTGTTGCAAGGTAACTATTTATCATGTCGCTTTCGCGACCGCAACAAACAGAATATTTTCGTCCTGCTCAACACTCCTTCGCGCCAATTTCATTATGTCTTAAAAAAAATCGAAGTTAAGACTAAACAATATAATACTATCAAACTTACAAAATTATTTTACAACGAAGTTAACCATTTTACCTTTGACAACGATTACCTTTACGATTTCCTTGCCTTCAGTAAATTTTTTGTATCCTTCTGTTTCAGCAGCACGAGCTTTCAAAGTTTCGTCATCTGCATCAGCGGCTGCTTCAAACTTATCACGAAGCTTTCCGTTGATCATAACAACGAATTCCTTTATATCTTCCTTGCAGTATTCTTCGCTGAATGTTGGCCATTTCTCATAAGCATTTGTCTTTGTGTGACCAAGCTTTTCCCAGAGTTCTTCACCAAGATGAGGAGCATACGGGCTGAGCATAAGCACAAATCCTTCCCACATTGCCTTAGGCATTTTTTCAACTTTTGATGCTTCATTTATGAAAATCATCATCTGGCTGATTGCAACGTTAAAGTCAAGATTTGCTGTATCCTTTGTAACTTTAGCAACTGTCTTTGCATAAGTCTTGCGAAGTTCAACAAGAGTTTTATCTTCAATTTTTGCAGTGATATCAATGTCTGCCATAGGCTTTTCACTGATCTGCCAGACTTTATCAAGGAAGCGGTTGATTCCAACAAGTCCCTGTGTATTCCATGGCTTTGAAACTGTAAGAGGTCCCATAAACATTTCATACATACGAACACTGTCTGCACCATACTGATCAATCATTTCATCAGGATTTACAACATTCTTCAAAGACTTAGACATCTTTGCGATGATCTGTTCAACTTCTTCACCAGTTGCCTTTTCAAAATATTTTCCATCTTTTTCTTCAACTTCATCAGTTGGAACAAGAGTTTTATTTTTGCGCTGGAAAGCAAATGAAGTAATAAGTCCCTGATTGATAAGACGCTGGAAAGGTTCCTTTGTTGAAACTACGCCGCAATCATAAAGAACCTTGTGCCAGAATCTTGCATAAAGAAGATGAAGAACTGCATGTTCAGCACCACCAACATATAAATCAACAGGCATCCAGTATTTTTCTGCTTCTTTAGAACAGAATGCATTATTGTTTTTTGGATCAAGATAGCGCAGATAGTACCAGCATGAACCGCCCCACTGAGGCATTGTGTTTGTTTCGCGTTTTGCATCTTTTCCGCACTTAGGACACTTGCAATTAACCCATGAATCAATTGCAGCAAGCGGAGATTCACCTGTACCAGTCGGCTGATATGATTTTACATTTGGAAGTTCAACAGGAAGCTGATCTTCTGGAACTGCAACTGTTCCACAATCAGGACAATGTACAAGAGGAATCGGTTCACCCCAGTAACGCTGACGGCTGAAGATCCAGTCACGAAGCTTATAATTTACTGTTGCCTTTCCGATTTTTCTTTCACCCAGGAATTCAATCATCTTTGCAATGGCATCTTTTTTGTTAAGTCCATCAAGGAATTCAGAGTGTACGTGGACTCCATCCTGAGTCCATGCCTGCTTCTGTACATCAACTTCTGACTTAAGAACTTCAATAATAGGAAGATTAAACTTCTTTGCAAATTCCCAGTCGCGGTCATCGTGTGCAGGTACAGCCATGATTGCACCAGTTCCGTATGAAATCAAAACATAGTCTGCAATCCAGATTGGAATCTTTTTTCCGTTTACAGGATTGATTGCATAGCTTCCTGAGAATACACCGGTTTTATCTTTTGCAAGATCTGTACGCTGAAGGTCAGATTTTTTTGCTGCTTCTTCAATATATTTTTCAACAGCTTCTTTCTGTTCTGTAGTTGTAATCTTTTTTACCACAGGATGTTCAGGAGCAACAACCATATAAGTTGCACCAAAGAGTGTGTCACAGCGTGTTGTGTAAACTGTAAGTTTTTCTCCGGCGTGTCCGTCGATTTCGAAATCAACCTCTGCACCGAAAGATTTTCCGATCCAGTTACGCTGCATTGCCTTAACACTGTCCGGCCAGTCAAGATCATCAAGGTCTTCAAGAAGACGTTCTGCATATTCTGTAATTTTAAGAATCCACTGACGGATTGTTTTATGAGTTACAACTGCACCACAACGTTCACACTTTCCTTCTTTAACTTCTTCATTTGCAAGACCCGTAAGACAGCTTGGACACCAGTTGATTGGAGTTTCTGCTTCATAAGCAAGTCCCTTTTCATAAAGCTTAAGGAAAATCCACTGAGTCCATTTGTAATAATCCGGTTCACAAGTTGAAACACAGCGGTCCCAGTCATAGCTGAAACCAAGAGCTTTAATCTGGCGTGTGAAATTTTCAATATTTGCATTTGTAGTGATTGAAGGATGAGTTCCTGTTTTAATTGCGTAATTTTCTGCAGGAAGACCAAATGCATCATACCCCATCGGATGAAGAACATTGTAGCCGTTCATACGGAGGTAGCGGCAGTAAATATCTGTTGCAGTATAGCCTTCCGGATGTCCTACATGTAGTCCGGCTCCTGATGGATAAGGAAACATATCAAGTACATAACGTCTTTTGTCTGCAGGAAATTTTTCATCTTCTGTTACACGAAAGGTCTTGTTTTCATCCCAATATTTCTGCCACTTAGGTTCAATGTTTTTGAATGGGTATGCCATATTTTTTCTCCTGAAATAATTATTTAGCCATAACTTCAAGTTTCAGTAAACTATTATAAAAATTGACTTCCGGTCGTCTTGCGCGTAACAAAACCGATGCTATCGCATCTACATGCTGTTTGTTGTAAAGGAACTATTCACTTTGTCGCTTCGCGACACCAACAAACAGAATGTTTTCGTTCCGCTCAATACTTCCTCGCGTCAATTTTATTAAATCTATAATAACTCTAAAACCCGTCATTCACCTAAATATTTTATAAGTAAAAATGCACCGCAAGAGGGACATCTGTTTTACCATCAATAAAAAAAATGAGAAATGCCACTTACGCGGATTTCCCACAATTATAGTGATTTGCTTAAAAATTGACAATTAAGATAATTTTACAATTTACTTTTCAGTTCGCCACAAATCAATGAATTCAATCATGTACTGCTGAACGTCGCAAAAATATTTTTCCTGGAATTTACAGGCTTCAACTCCAATAAAACGGAAATGCCAGCTTTCCCATCGGTATCCTGTAATATCTTCATAATTTTTAGGAAACGAAAGGGACCAGCCGTACTCTGCAGCATGCTTATAAACCCATGCGCCGCCTGGAGTTTCTGCAAAAGCATCATCAACAGGAGCAAAATCCATTGCACATCCAAGCTGATGCTGACTTGTACCAGGTCGTGCACTTTCACGCTCTGCCTCTTCAAGTCCGTCAACTCTTACCCAGTAATCAAAAAGATTTTTCTGATATTCATAAGAGCGGTATGTGGAACTTACTGTAAGATTTACACCGTCTTTTTTTGCGGCCGCTGCCATTACGCCAAGAGCTTCATAAGCAGGTCTTCTTAAGTTCAGATTATTTTTGTTAACTAAATAATTTTCGTTTGACTCAAGGTGAATCATATCACGTGGAACTTCATCTGCACCAACTTTATGAGTCTTATCAATCAAAAACAAGAGGCTCAAATTACCACCATCATTGTATTTTTCATCTGCCTCAAGAACAATTTTCAAATCCTTAAGAAACTTTTCTTTATCGCTGATTTTAATTTCTTTTTGGGCACGTTCGCTCATTTTTGAAAGCACACGATCAATTTTTTTAACTTCAGGTGATTCCGTCTCCTTACCGCTGGCTTTCTGCTTTGGAGCGGCCCCTGCTTTTTTACAGCATATAATCGAACAGATTGAAACTATAATTACTATTACAAAAGACTTACGAAGCATTTTATGAAACCTCAGTTACTGAATGAATTATATTCAGCATATCCATAAATCCTGTTTTATCAAGCGCATGACGCACAGGTTCAGACGGACTCATTATATAAAATTTTGTTCCGCTGTCGAGTCCTTCATTATGAGCAGCAAGAAGCACACCTACGCCTGAAGAATCAATCTGAATGATTTCATCCATTTTTACAACAACATTAAAATCAGGAATATAGCTGTAAACCTTTTCCTGGAATTCTGTGAGAGTATATGAATTGAGAGCACCTGAAATGTCCAGGTACATATAGTTTGAACCAATTTTTTCACTTAATGTAAGCTGATCCATTATTTATTGCCTCCAACATATTTAAATACCAGGATTGTAATATCGTCTTCAAGTTCCTTAGAAGTAAAGCTCTTAAGGCTTTCATATGTAAACTTTGCAAGACGGTCTGCAGTATAAGTCTGATTTTCTGTAATTGCTGTAGAAACTCTTGACTTGCTGAAAATATCACCACGAAGAGAACGTGAATCAATAAGTCCGTCAGTACAAATAAATACAATGTCACCTTCCGTAAGCTTGATCTTCTTTACTTTTACATAAGGAGTAATATCTTTTACAAAACCAAGAATATGACCTTCACCCTGAACTTCAATAACATTGTTATATGCTTTTGAATAAACAAAGATTGCCGGTGAACCACAGTTAATATAATACATTGTGTTCGATGCAAAATCCATAAGACCGAAAGTTCCAGAGAAGAAAATTCCCTTTGGAAGATTATCGCGAACAAAAGCATTAACTTTTGCAACAAGCTTTTTAAAGTCTGTTGTTTCTGCAAGGAACGTTCTGATGATGGACTTAAGGATGACCATACTCATGGAAGCGGCAATACCCTTTCCTGATACAGATCCGATTACAAAAATGTGTCTTGAATCTGTAAGACGGATAAGATCAACAAATTCACCACCGATGTTATGTGCAGGAACCATGAGATATCCTGTGTCAACTTTCGGATTATTGATCAATTCCATATTTTCCTGAATTGAAGTAATAATCTGTCCTGACATACGGATTTCGCGGTTAACAGTTCCGACAACAGTTTCATTCATAATATTCTTTACGTAATATCCAACAACGAAGAAATTAGAATAGAACTTTTTGAATACTGCAAGATCATAATTTGAATAAACGTTTTTGCTACTCTTTTTACCAAGGAGGAACAAACCGATAATCTGGCGGCCTTCTGCAAGAATTATGAATGCATCACAATCAGCCTTATCCATAAATGCAAGAACATCATTTTTGATTTTTAAGTAAGCACTGTTTCTTTCAACCATTTCGCGGAAAACAATCTGCTGATGATTATTCATGAAAAGGTCAAACATGAATGTATTTGCAACCAGAGGCTTCTGATTTTTTTCATCAGATGCTTCATCATCCTTCTGTGCAGAATCCCAGACTTTTTCAAGAGAACCGTTGCCGTCATCAATCATGATTTTAAGAGATGAAGTCGTTACATACTTTTTAAGAATCTTGAAAACATAAGCAACAACATTCTCAGGACTTCTTTCAAATTCAATCGAAGTAATATCTGCTTCAAAAGCATCAGCATAACGATTGTCACGAAGGAATTCAGAATTCTTTACTTTATTCTTAACGAATACAGAAATTGCAAGAAGAATCAAAGCTGTAACACTATAGGCAATAAAGAAAATTTCCTTATCTTCTGATGCAACAGGCCACAATCCGATGAAAACAAGACCTGCAACAATACTAGGAATTACAAACTTAAAAACAAAACGTGCAGTTCCACGAAGCATGTAATTCTTATCCCAGACTTCATCCTTAGAAGTTGTAACAGTAAAGAAATACACAATTACAATATATCCGGCTATTGTGCTCATAGATAATGCAGGCTGATATTCACCGGCCTTCTGGAAATATTCAAGAGTGAGCCATGAAAAAACAAATCCAAGCACATTGATTCTTATATTCTGCTTTACAAGCTTACTTTCAACATTTTCAGAGCGGACAAGCACAAGAAGACAGACAAATGCAGGAATAACCATTCTGTACAGAATATTATAAGCTACAACCCATGAAAGCTTGAGGCCGTTTTCATCTTCTGAGATAAGGCTTGAAATAAAATTGTATCTTCCGTCTTTTGTAACTACAGTTCTGATAATAGAATTTGGAATAAAGAAAATAATGTAAATTGCAAGAAGGAAGAAAAATGCCTGAAACAAAATAATCAGCTTATTCTTTTTATAATTCGGGTACAGCAAAAGATAATTACAGCTTAAGATGCTGAACCAGCCTGAAAGAACAAGCAGAATTCTTGCAAGGAATGTTCCAATAAAATCATATTTAGAGAACATAAAAAGATTTACAACACCAGAGAAAGCAAACAAAAGTGAAAGAACGATTACCAGATTTACAAGATACCCGTTGTTCTTTACCTGCTTAACTCTCTTATCAAGAATAAAAGAATAAATAAATAAAAGGGCTGCAATGCCAAAAGTCAAAATATTCAAATACATAATTATCTACCTACCTTTGCTACCAGCATTGTAACGTCATCTCTAAGTTTCTTTCCGCCGTTGTATTCCATAATAAGATTTACAACATCATCAATAAATTCTTTTGGAGTTTTATGTGCACTTGATTTAATTGTATTGTCGTACAAATCTGTATCTCCAAGTTCAACGCCTTCATCATTCATTACTTCAGAAACACCGTCGGAAGCCATAAGAATTACGTCATCACGGAAAAGCTTCTGTTCTGCAACTTCAACTTCATCAATATCAATAATACCAACAAGAGAACAGTTCGATTCAAGAGGGCGGATTCTGTACCCTGAAGGAGAGTTTGTAATAATAAGAGGGTCTGACATAGATGCATTTACATAATTGATTACCATTTTTTCAGTATCAACAACACCGATGAAAACAACAGTATATTTATCCTGGAGCTTCATGCCCTTAATAGCCTTATGAACGGCACGAATCATTCCTGCAAGATCTTCTTTGTCTTCAAGGATTTTTACAGTGTTCATAACAAGACCCATAACAAGAGCTGCGGCAAGACCTTTACCTGAAACGTCACCAAGCATAAGAAGAGTCTTTGTTGGTGTAATTGGAAGAACCGTATAATAGTCTCCGGAAACGTTAACCAGAGGACGGAAATATGCTGCAAGCTGGAGTTTGTCGATTTTAGGCATTACTGGAGGAAGGAATGACTTCTGTGTATCAGCAAGCTGCTTCCATTCCTTTGAAAGAGATGCAATTTCAGAAAGATTTGCAATTGTTTCTGCACGAGAGATAAAGCGTGAAAACTCATCGAAAAGAGTCTTAAATGCTACATGTTCAAAAAGTCTTGTGTAGCGGCAAAAAACATAAAGATGCTTCTGCTTAAAAGAAAAGAAAAATCCGCGCGATTTTGAAACTCTTGAAACAATACCAAGATTTTCTCCAAGATAATAGATTCCGTCGTCCCAGAAATTTGAAAAGTTCAGGTCAAGAGTATCCATTGTTTCTTTCATGCACGAAAGTCTGTCAGGGCTATTATATAGAACATATTTTTTCTTGCGGTCAACAAAAAGAACAGTACAATCGCCCTTTACTTCAAGAATATTTGCGATGGAATCATAAAAATCATCCAGGGAGTAGCAGAATCGAAGCTTATTTGCGAATTCAGTAAGAATTCCTGTTTCACCAGAATAAAGCGAACGTCTTTTATTGTAATCATTCCACTTGTTTTTCAAGCCGTTCATCATCAGGGAAAAAACAAAGAAAATGAAAGCTGCAGTTCCAAATGCGAACAAAGGTGAGTATGGAGAATTTTCAGTAATAATAGGAATGAATGTAAATGTTGTAAAAATTACACAAACAAACAGCAGGATGTTAATACTGACGAAAGCAAACAGTTTTCTCGTTCTGTACATTTTCTACCTCAAAATTGCAAATATAGACTATATTATATCATACTATCGGCAAAATTGAGGATTTTTTTTAATAAAAGTAGGAATTCTAGTCTTTAAGGGAAGACAAAGGCATCAAATCCGGTGAAGTTTCTGGTTTTTCAGACTCCATGAACTGCTCCATAGCCTGCTGCATCTGCTTGTTAAGCTTAGAAGGAGTTTTAATCATGATTTTAACGTAAAGATCACCCTTCTTAGAGCCGCTGTCGTCATATGGAACACCTTCTCCGCGGATTCTCTGGAATGAACCGTGCTGAACTCCTGCCGGAACTTTCATAGTGATTGTTCTGCCGTCAAGAGTCTTTATATCGATTTTTGCACCAAGAATTGCCTGAGAAATGCTTATAGGAACTGCACAGTACAAGTTGTTTCTGTCATCACGCTCAAAGAATCTGTCATCACGCACATTAAGAATGATGATAAGATCGCCGTTAGCACCACCGTTAGTACCTACGTCCCCCATATTATGAAGAGTAATTCTTCTTCCGTTATCAGAACCTGCAGGAATCTTAATACTGATTTCCTGCTGCTTTACGTAAACGCCACTACCCTTACATGCATTACAAGGCTTGTCGATTATTGTGCCTTTTCCGTGACAAGTTGGACATGTCTGCTGAACTACAAAGAATCCTGACTGTCTGTTTACCTGACCACGGCCCTGACATGTAGGACAAGTTTTTGGTGAAGATCCCGGCTGACCACCTGTACCATGACATTCAGGACAAGCTTCATTTCTACGGTATACAATGTCTTTCTTACAGCCGTAAACAGCTTCTTTAAAGTCGATGTGAAGGTCATAGCGGAGACTTGCACCATTGTTGTTGTTTTTTCTGCTGCTTCTTGAACCGCCAAAGCCACCAAAGCCACTTCCGCCGAAAAGATTTTCAAAAATATCAGAGAAACCGCCGCCTCCAAAGAGATCACTAAAATCATGGAATGCATGACTATAACCGCCACCAGCTCCACCGCCCATTCCATCAAGACCTGCATGTCCATACTGGTCATAAAGCGGACGCTTCTGATCGTCACTCAAGACTTCGTATGCTTCTGTTGCTTCCTTGAATTTTTCAGCTGCAGCCGCATCCCCCGGGTTTCTGTCCGGATGATACTGCATTGCAAGCTTACGGTAAGCTTTTTTTATAGCATCTTTATCAGCAGATTTGTCAACTCCAAGAACTTCGTAATAATCTCTTTTTCCAGCCATAATTTTCTCTATTAAATAAAGACGGAGCTTCAAAAGTCAAACGATTTTTGAAACTCCTTCCGAATTGTATAAACCGATTTCAGACAATAAAAAATCTTGAAACCAGCTTTTAATTAGTTTTTAACTTCAAATTCTGCGTCGTCAGCTTTATCTGCACCTGCAAAACCAGAAGCGCCACCAGCTGCACCTGCATTTGCTCCAGGATTTGGACCTGCTCCAGCACCTGCACCTGCGGCACCAGCAGCAGCCTGAGCTTTATAAAGTTCTTCTGCCATCTTGTAAGATGCCTGTTTGAGAGCTTCAGACTTAGCCTTGATATCTGCTACATTGTCACCCTTAAGAGCTTCCTTAAGTTCATTCATTGCAGCTTCAATCTTTGTCTTGTCATCTGCAGAAACCTTATCACCGGCATCCTTGAGAGCTTTTTCTGTTGCATATACGAGGCTGTCAGCTTCATTCTTTGCATCGATTGCTTCACGCTTCTTCTTATCTTCTGCAGCATTTGCTTCTGCATCTTTTACCATGCGGTTGATTTCTTCTTCTGAAAGTCCGCTTGAAGATGTAATCTGAATCTGCTGTTCCTTACCAGTTCCCTTATCAACAGCCTTAACGCTTACGATACCGTTCTGGTCAATATCAAATGAAACTTCAATCTGTGGAACACCGCGTGGTGCAGGTGGAATACCTACAAGGTCAAAGTTTCCAAGTGTACGGTTCTGTGCAGCCATTTCACGTTCACCCTGAAGAACATGGATGCTTACTGCAGGCTGATTATCAGCGGCTGTAGAGAAGATCTGGCTCTTGTGACAAGGAATAGTTGTATTTCTGTCGATAAGGCGTGTAAATACACCACCCATTGTTTCAATACCGAGTGAAAGAGGAGTAACATCAAGAAGAAGGAGGTCCTTAACATCACCAGTAAGAACACCACCCTGAATTGCAGCACCGATTGCAACTGCTTCATCCGGGTTAACTCCCTTAGATCCTTCTTTTCCGAAGATTGATTTTACGATTTCCTGTACTTTTGGCATACGTGAAGATCCACCAACAAGGAGAACTTCATCAATCTTATCAGGAGTAATATCAGCATCCTTCATAGCCTTCATACATGGTTCACGTGTAGCTTCAAACAAGTGATCTGTCATCTGTTCAAACTGTGCGCGTGTAAGAGTCTTCTGCAAGTGCTTTGGACCTGTTGCATCAGCAGTAATAAATGGAAGGTTGATATCAACAGTTGTCTGATTTGAAAGGCTGATCTTTGCTTTTTCTGCTTCATCACGAAGACGCTGAAGAGCCATTGGATCTCCAGAAAGATCAATTCCCGTTTCATTCTTAAATTCGCTGATGAGCCAGTTAACGATTACACGGTCCCAGTCGTCTCCACCGAGGTGTGTATTACCGTTTGTAGAAAGTACTTCAAAAACACCGTCACCGAGTTCAAGAATAGAAATATCGAATGTACCACCACCAAGGTCGTATACGGCAATTTTCTTGTCTGATTTCTGGTCTTTATCAAAACCGAAAGCAAGGGAAGCAGCTGTTGGTTCGTTGATGATTCTCTTTACATCAAGACCTGCGATTTTACCTGCATCCTTTGTAGCCTGACGCTGAGAGTCGTTAAAGTAAGCAGGAACTGTAATAACAGCTTCTGTAACTGGTTCTCCAAGATAATCTTCTGCAGTCTTCTTCATCTTCTGAAGGATGAATGCTGAGATTTCCTGTGGTGAGTATTCTTTATTTGTTCCGTTCTGTGAAATTTCAACGCGGATATCTGATCCATTGTCCTTAACTGTATAAGGAACCATCTTTGCTTCACCGGCAAGTTCAGAGAATGACATACCGATAAAACGCTTGATAGAATAAACGGTGTTCTTTGGGTTAGTTACCATCTGGTTCTTTGCAGGAAGACCAACAATACGATCACCTTTTGCAGTGAAACCAACGATTGATGGAGTTGTACGTCCACCTTCTGAGTTCTGGATAACGACCGGCTGACCGTTTTCCATAACTGATACACATGAGTTTGTTGTTCCCAAGTCAATTCCAATAATTTTTCCCATAATATTAACCTCTTGCTAATGTGTGCTTATGCCTGATAAAGACAACGACATACATAAAATATTACTTATTTAGGCATCGAAACCATGACTTTTGCATGGCGGATTACACGATCCTTCAATTTATATCCCTTAAGGTAAACTACCTTAAGTACAGGTTCTGCAACATCATCCTGTGAAGATCCGATTGCTTCATGAATATCAGGATCAAATGCATCCCCTTCAGCACCAAATGAAACAAGATTGTACTTGTTTTCAAGCATGCTTATAAGGTTCTTGTTGATCATTGCAACACCATCTGCAATTGCCTTTGGATCTGTTGCAGTTGCAGCAGCTTCAATTGTTCTGTCAAAGTTGTCCAGACTGTCCAGAAGATCCTTCAGGAGATTTGTGTTTGCATAATCAAAGGCATCCTGTTTTTCCTGAATTGAACGCTTTCTATAGTTGTCAAAGTCAGCAGCACGACGCAAAACCTGATTTTTAAGATCTGCATTTTCTGCTTCAAGCTGTGCAATTTTTTCCTGTGCAAGCTCAAGTTCAGACTTTGGTTCAGTACTTTCCGCTTCTGCTGATTCAGCACCAGCTTCACCCTCAGGAGCTTCTGCTTTTTCTGCAACTTCAGTTGCTTCTGCTGATTCTTTTACTTCTGCGTTCTGAACTTCTTCATCTTCTGCTTTTTTGTTTTCTTCTTTACTCATTCTGTTCCCTGCGTAATTCTTATATCTTCAATAAAAGTAATAAAATTCAACTTCAATCGTCAACAAATTTTAGATTTTTTTTGAAAAAAATCAGCGGAATTTTATTTTCTGTCTTCCATAGGGATATAAGAACGTTCACCCATAACATTCTTCATTGCAGGACGATAAATTCTCTTTCCTGCAACAATTTCTTCTATACGGTGAGCACTCCATCCTGCAATACGACCGATTGCAAACAAAGGAGTATACAGTTCAACCGGAATATTGAGCATTGAATATACAAAGCCTGAATAGAAGTCAACGTTTGCACAGATTCTCTTTTTATCCCCGTGAAGATCAATAAGAACTCCAGGTGCAATCTTTTCAATCAGCTTATAAAGATTGAATTCTTCCATGCAGCCCTTTTCTTTTGCAAGACTTTCTGCCTTATCGCGAAGAAGAATACAGCGTGGATCACTGATTGTATAAACTGCATGTCCCTGACCGTAAATCAAACCTGTTCTGTCAAATGCTTCTTTTCTGGCGATTTTTTCAAGATATGCGCGAACTTCATTTTCATTAGACCAATCTTTAACATTTGCCTTGATATCAGCCATCATTTCCATTACGCGGATATTTGCTCCACCATGACGACGACCTTTAAGAGATCCAACTGCAGCCGCAATTGCTGAATAAGTATCTGTATCTGCAGAAGAAACAACATGAACAGTCAAAGTTGAATTGTTTCCTCCACCGTGATCTGCATGAAGGACAAGTGCAAGGTCAAGTATTTCTGCTTCAAGACGAGTATATGATTTGTCGCTTCTGATCAATCTGAGGAAGTTTTCTGCAGTACTCAAATTTGGTGCAGGATTATGAATGTACATACTCTTTTCATCATAATATCTTCTTTTTGCCTGATAGCCGTATGCTGCAAGTGTAGAAAAGCGTGAAATAAGCTCAAGACACTGGCGTAGAATATTTTCAGGGCTTCTGTTTTCCGGGTCTCTGTCGTATGAATAAGAAGCAAGAACTCCGCGTGCAATTTTATTCATAATATCGCATGAAGGAGCTTTCATAATCATGTCTTCAGTAAAGTTTGGAGGAAGAGCTCTTAAAGATCCGAGAAGTGCTGTAAATTCATCGAGTTCCTGTTTGTTTGGGAGTTCACCGAAAAGCAGAAGATAAACACACTGTTCATATGCAAACTGATGATTTTTTTCTGCATCGTGAACGATATCATCAACGCTGTATCCGCGGTAAATCAATTTTCCCGGAACTGCAATTTTATTTGAGTTTTCATCAATTTCATAGCCGACTACATCACCAATACGGGTAAGTCCAACAAGAACGCCTCTTCCGTCTGCATAACGAAGTCCGCGTTTTACATCATATTTCTGATAGAGAGCCGGATCAATGGGAGTATCTCCCTGCTGAGCTATGCCTGTAAGCTTTCTGATCAATTCATCATTTTTAGAAATATCAACTGGTTCCATAAGACACACCGCCCGTAATTTTATTTTTAAGTTTAGAAATTATACAAATTTATGTATTCTTATGCAATATTCTGCATAAAAATACATTATTTCGATTGAATATTAATTTTTAAATTAGAAAAAACAATAAATAAAAAAAGAATCTGATTTGCGGGTCTTGGTAAAAGATAAAGAAAATATTCTGTTTGTTGTTGTCGCGAAGCGACAAAGTAAATAGTTTCTTTACAACAAACAGTATATAAATGCGACAGCATCGGTTTTGCTACACGCAAGACGACTGGGAGCCAATTTTATTATTTTTACAAAAGAAACTAATAAAATTACATTCTATCCAGGTAAGGAACAAGAACAAGATTCATGGCACTTTTAAGAACTGTGAGTGTACATTCTGCAAGACAAAGACGTGCTTTTGCAAGTTTTTCGTTGTCTTTTGCAGCACCAACAATCGGGCAGTCTCTGTAGAATGCGCTGAAGCTCTTGCTTACGTCATAGATGTAAATACACACAGGGCTTGGATCAAGATCATTTGCAGCACGTTCTACAACTGAAGGGAATTTCTGAAGCTCCTTGATAAGAGCCCATTCACTTTCATGACCAAGAAGAGAAAGTGCCTCATCACTTGAATCTGGAGTAAGTCCGCTTTCTGCAGCCTTTCTTAAAATCGATGCAATGCGGGCACCCATATACTGAAGATAAGGACCTGTATTTCCGTTAAAGCTCAGCGATTCTTCAGGATTAAAGAGCATATCCTTAACAGGTGCAACATTAAGCAGATAATAATGCAATGCTGAAAGAGCAACTTTTTCTGCAACTTCATCTGCATTAAGTTCACTGTCACGCTCACGTTCCTGAATTGCCTTAAGAGCCTCTGCATGAAGATTATCAATAAGATCATCTGCATCAACAACAGTTCCCTCACGGCTCTTCATTCGTCCAGAAGGAAGATTTACAAGACCATAGCTTAAGTGATGAAGTTTATCTGTCCAGTCAAAACCGAGCTTTTTGAGAATATGGAACAAAATCTTAAAGTGATAATTCTGCTCGCTTGCAACAACATAAATCAGTTCGTTGAAAGGCCAGTCATCGTGGCGGCTGATTGCAGTACCGATATCCTGTGTAATGTAAACTGAAGTTCCGTCTTTGCGAAGAAGAACTTTTTCATGATTATCTTCATCCTTTCCTTTTCCAACAACATCAGTTACATCGATTCTAACAGAGCCGTCTTCAGCCTTAAAGAATACGCCTTTTTCAAGCCCCTTAAGAATTTCATCTTTTCCCTTAAGATAAGTTTCGCTTTCAAAATAGAATTTATCAAACTCGATTCCAGTGCGCTTGTAAGTTTCCTTTACACCGTCTAAAGTCCAGTCGTTCATCATTTTCCAGAGCTTACGGATTTCTTCATCCCCTGCTTCCCACTTGATAAGCATTTCTTCTGCCATTGTCTGAGCTTCAGGATGTGCAGGCTTTGTTCCGTCTTTTGAACCTTTAAGATACTGGTCAAATTCAACATAACACTGACCTACAAAATGATCGCCTTTAATTCCAAGAGACTGTGGTGTGTCGCCGTTAGCTTCATGAAAGAGCTTATATGCAAGCATTGATTTACAGATATGGATTCCGCGGTTATTGATAAGATCTACCTTAAAAACTTCAGCACCTGCTTTTTTAAGAATGCGGCTTACACTTTCACCAAGAGCGTCATTTCTCATGTGTCCAAGATGAAGCGGCTTGTTTGTATTTGGAGAAGAGAATTCAATCATAACCTTACGGCCTTCAAGAGGCTTTTTTCCCTCTGCATTAAGAGAGCCGTAAAGTTCTTTCTGTTCTACGATTGATTTTAAGATTTTTGAAGAAGCATCAGCCTTATTCAGCTTGATGTTAACATATGGACCTACAGGAACTACTTCACCAAGAGAAGGTTTATTCCTGTTGATTATTGCTGCAACTTCAGAGGCGATTGCAGGTGGAACTGCACGGAATGATTTTGCAAACGGGAACATTGGAACACCAAGATCTCCCATTTCCGGTTTCGGCGGATTTTCAACGCGTACAGTTTTTTCTATATCACATTCAACTGTAAGCGATTTTTCCTGTGCATAGATTTTAACAGCCTCTACAACAATGTTCTGAAAAAGTGTTTTCTGATCTGCCATAATTCATTCCTTAATAAAAAATTCAGGTGGATTATAACAAATCAGAAATAATTTGAAAACAGGTTCAATGCCCTGAAATTCTATTTTGACTCGTTTTCTTTTTCAGCTTCTTTTTTTGCTTCCTTTTTGTCCTTAATATCTGCAAAGCCAATGAATACAGCTATAAGACCTACAAATGCAGCAAAACATGGTCCAAATCCCTTTAAAAAGCGGATGATTTCTACAGACCAGTTAAGACCGTTTGAAAGGCATGCAAATACACAAAAAGCAATGAGCAAAAGTCCTACAAATAAAGTGATCATTTTTTTCTCCCACATTTCAGCGGAAAACCGCATTATTAGATTCAAATTTAATAAATTTTCAAAAAAAAAACTAGTGGATAAAAAAATGTGCTATCTCCCAGTCGTTTCGAGTAATAAAAAAAATCTGATTTGCGGGTCCCAGCAACGGGGAAAAATCAAGGTAACTTCCCATAGGGAACCCTCCTTAATTTTTCCCCTGCGTCCCACAAATCAGATTTTGCATTTAACCTCAAACTACTATTCTTCGCGCCAGCACATTTTTTATTTGAATGGTAAATGATGAATTGTAAAAAAATCTCAGAAATCAATGAAAATGGAATTTCAAGCTGAAAAATTGGCGCGAAGGAGTATTGAGTGGAGCGAAAATATTCTGTTTGTTGTTGTCGCGAAGCGACAAAGTAAATAGTTCCTTTACAACAAACAGCATATAGTTGCGACAGCATCGGTCTCGCTACACGCAAGACGACTGGGAGCCAATTTTTTTTATAAGATATTACAAATCTCTTTTTTCTCTAATTTTTTTATTTACAAATCAAATTTTTTGGAGTAATATGACTTAAAAATTAATAACCATTTTGGAGGAACTTATAAATGGAAAACCTTTTTAACAAAGTTTTAGGCATCATTAAAGCATTCGTAACAAGCAAAATTGGTGCAATCGTAGTACTTGCAGTTGCAGCTGTAGCAGTAGTATCAGCATTCTGTGGTGCATTTGCACTCATAGGATTCGTTCTTGGTCTTGCAGCACTCGCAACAGCAATTTACCTTCGTGCAACAGGTACAAAAAATGACTTTACAGCAATTGCAACAGTAGTAGCAGCAGTAGCAGTAATTCTTACAGCAGTTATGTTCAGCTTGGACAACACAGCAGCTGCAGAAGCAGAAAAGAATTATATTTATCAGTATAGAAATGATAACTATGAAGCTCGCTCAATTCAGAACGCAGAACTTAACGGTGAAATAGAAAAATATAACGGTGATCACAAACTTAAAGAAAGCGTAATCAAGAAGGTTCAGAAGAAAGTAAAGAAAATTGAAAAGAAATACAGCAAAGATTCTTCTGATGACGATGATGAGTAATCATTGATTTTCTAATCAATTGATAGAAAGCAGTTGAGCAATCAGCTGCTTTTTTTGTTTTAAATTGGGAATCAAAAATCAGGATTAAGGGAAAATTCCATTTCTTTTCCGGTAACAGGATGCACAAATTTTATATACGACGCATGAAGCATAAGACGCTCACCTTTCTGACATTTACCATAAAGAGTATCGCCCACAATCGGAATTCCAAATCCGTGAGAATCACTTGAAGCAAGACGCAGCTGATGAGTTCTTCCAGTCTGCGGAAGAAATTTTACACGAGTAACAGCCCTCCTCAATCCATCCGGGGACTCATAATTTTCAACTCCAAGAATCTGCCACCTCGTAACTGCTTTTTTCCCATAAACTTCATCCCAAATCTGATGCGGTCTGTTATCAACATCAAGGCGGAAATACAATTCACTCTCCCCTTTTTCAGCAATTCCTTTTTTTGCAGTAATTCCATCAAGCAGCGCAATATATTCTTTTTCAATCAAACCTTCTTCAAACTGACGGCTCAAATTTTTGTGAGCTTCTTTCGTAAAGGCAAGCACAAGAATTCCGCTTGTTTCCATATCAAGTCTATGAACAGAAGGCTGCTCAATGCACTGAGGATAAAGGCGCTTAATTCTGTTTACAACGCAATCCTGTTTATCTTCACCACGACCCGGAACACTCAAAAGCCCGGAAGGTTTATTCACGACAACGATATGCTCATCACGGTACAAAATCTCTAAGTCAAGCATGTACGGCAAAATGATTCCACAACGCTCATCACACGGCGGATATTTTTCAAGATGTTTTTTTTCTACTGATTCTGATTTTTCTCCGTAAAAAATTTGTGCCATGCTCAAGGGAGTCAGTTTATTTTTAAATGCATAAGAGAGAAGCTTCGGTTCGCAGCATTCACCTGTTCCCGTCGGCGGAAGATTACCCTTAAGCTTTTTTTTACAGATTGAATTTAAACTTCTCGTATTTCCATCGATACAATTAAAACTGTATAAATCAAAAACTTTCTGAAGCGACTGAGTTGTAAGCTCTTTGCGTTCTGCCTTTAACTGAGCGGAATTTTCACAGCCGAAATTTATTTCATCAGTGAGTCTGTGGATTTCTGCATCATTTTCGCGGAGGGCTTCTGCAATTTTTTCAGGAGAGACTATCGGCTCAACGTAAATTTCATCAGCACTGATTTTTTCAGAAACGATTTTTTTGCTTGTTCCAGAAAGTGTAAAAAGTTTTTTCTTTATGCCGTCAGAATCTGATGCAATCAAAGCACCAATCATCACGCCGGAATTTTTTCTCTCTTCACTCACCTGCGTAATATTTTCAATTCTGCGCATTCCAAGAGTAATTTCATTTGCAATATCAAGACAAAACTCGTAAGCGTCTGCTTCATTAAACGGCGGATACATCGTGAGAAAATATTGTATAAAACTACAGAAAAAATTCAATGTGGCAGCGATGCTGAAATATTTGCTCCCAGTCGTCTTGATAGTCCCGAAACCGCGCTATATAGCGCTATATGCTGTTTGTTGCAAAGTAACTATTTATTATGTCGCTGTCGCGACTGCAACAAACAGAATATTTTCGGTCCTCTCAATACTCCTTCGCGCAAATTTTTCAACACCAAGACAACATTAAAATGAACATAACAAATCTTTTCTTCCCGCTGCCACATAAATAATGAATTTTAAGAAAAGCCTCAGAAATCAATGTAAGCGGGGTTCAAGACCGAAAAAAATTCTGCACGACCGAAGGGCGTCAGCCTTTTTTCGGGATTGGTTCCCGCTGAGAATTGATCTCTGAGGCTTTTTTCTGGGAGCCAATTTTTTTTATTTCCTTGCTTAAATGTTTACTTTTTATTATCTTTTAATGTAATTACATAGCAGAAGAGGTATTAATATGGCTTGTGGTGGAAGTTGCAGTAGCTGTGAAAGCAATTGCTCTAAAAAACCGTTGAAGGAAACATTAAGAAAAGGTGCCAGCGTAAAAAAAGTTATCGGCGTTGTCAGCGGTAAAGGCGGAGTTGGAAAAAGTCTTGTAACAAGTTTACTTGCTTGTGCAGTTCAAAAAAGCGGAAAACGTGCTGCAATTCTTGACGCAGACATTACAGGTCCAAGTATTCCAAAAAGCTTCGGTCTTAACAAAATTAAAGCTGAAAGCATGAGTGAAAAAAACGAAGATGGAAGTGAAGGCGGATATCTTCTTTCAGTAAAATCAAAAAGCGGAATCCAGATGATGAGCATGAACTTTCTGCTTCCTGAAGAAAATTCTCCTGTAATCTGGAGAGGCCCTGTTATCGGTGGAGCTGTTAAACAGTTCTGGACAGACGTTATGTGGGAAGATGTTGATTTTATGTTCGTTGACTGCCCTCCTGGAACCGGAGATGTTCCTCTTACAGTTTTCCAAAGCATGCCTGTAGACGGAATCATAATCGTTTCAACTCCTCAGCAGCTCGTAAAAACAATAGTAGAAAAAGCAGTAAACATGGCAAACATGATGAATATTCCTGTGCTCGGAATCATTGAAAACATGAGCTACGTAAAATGTCCTGACTGCAGCAAAGAAATCAAAATCTTTGGAGAAAGTCATATTGAAGAAACCTGCAAAGAATTCAACATTCCGCTTTTAGCAAGATTGCCGATGGAACAGAATACTTCAGCAGCAGTTGATGCAGGAAATATAGAAGAACTTGAGATCGCTGAGCTGAAAGAAGCTGTAGAAAAAGTTCTCGCTGTCTAAAGAGATAAAAATGATTAGTGCAGATGAGGCCAGAAAAAGAGCTGAAGAAAATTTTTTAAGCGGATACAACTGCGCCCAGAGCGTAATGCTTGTTTTTTGCGATGAACTCAATATTCCAAAAGAAGTTGCAATGAAAATGGCTCAAAGCTTCGGCGGGGGAACATGTCGTCTCAGGGAAATGTGCGGAACTGTAAGCGGAATGATGATGCTCCTTGGATTTTTAAAAGGTTCAACAGATCCAAAAGATAAAGCTGCAAAAGATGAACTTTACAGACTGGGACAGATGCTTGCTGCAACTTTTAAAGCTCAGCACGGCTCATACATCTGCAAAGAACTTCTTGGTCTTGTACCGATGGGAACAAACAAAAGCTTTCTCACAGAAGATGCAGTCATAAACAAAGAAGGCTCAGTGAGCGACGAACGAACAGAAGAGTACTACAAAAAGCGCCCGTGTCCAAAATTATGCGGAGACAGTGCCGCAATTTTTGCAGAATTTCTAAAAGGCCTTGATAATGAGTAACCCTGAAGCAAAACTCAATATAAAGGAAGCACCCGGCAAGGACGCCGGGCCTGAAAATTACTCGCATGCCACCGTTGAGTTTTGCGAAGCAAAACTCAATGCTGAAAAATTGCATGGACGCAATTTTTCAGCTGCTCCCATGGCAACACTTTCACACGAAGCATTTCGCCGTTGTGTAGAAAAGTTCGGCGGTTGCAGTGAATATTTCACAGAAATGATAAATGCATCTTCTCTTGTAAACATGGGCCCCTTTGAAAAATTTTATCTTTTGAACGGGCCGTGTCCTCAAAAAATAGTATGGCAGCTGACAGGATGCGACAGTAAAAATTTTTCAAAAGCCACAGAAATAATTACACCACTTGGCGGAATCGGAATTGACTTGAACATGGGATGCAGTGCACCTCAAATTTATAAAACAGGCGCCGGAATTGCGTGGATGCTCAAGCCGCTTGAAGAGACAAAAAACCTTATAAAATCAGTAAAAAGCGTTCTTCCAGAACACATGAGGCTTAGCGTAAAATGCCGACTTGGAGAAGAAGACAAAAATCAGCCTGCAGGATTCAATGAAGAAAAATTTTTTGCATTCACAGACATGCTTGTTGAAAACGGAGTGCAGCTTATAACACTTCACCCGCGGACAATGAAAGAAAAATACAGACTCACTCCAAAATATGAATACGTTCAAAAACTCTGCGAACGCTATAAAGGAAAAATTAAAATCGGTCTTAACGGAGCAATTACAAATCAGACGACCTTAGACTATGCTCTTTCAAAAGCCCCGGATGCAGACAGTATAATGATTGCCCGCGAACTTGCAGTGCGTCCATGGATTTTTGCAGAACTAAACGGAAAAAGTTTCAGCGTAGACCGGGAACAGCTTGCACTTGATTTTATTGATGATGTAGAAAAATATCAGCCGAAAGAATTTTACAGAACACGCATTCAAAGATTTTTTTCCTACTACTGCCAGCAATTTAAATTCGGCCACTATTTTGCAACAGAAATCTTAAACTACAAAAGCCTTGAAGACACCCGCAACAAAGTAAAAGATTATTTTCTTAAACAGACTGAAGAAAAAATACTGAATGTGAATTCAGTTTAGAGATTTTCCTTACTCGTTAATCACATTAATCTGGCAAAGTTTCATGGCAGCAAGTGCGGTCTTATGACTTTCCAGAGTTACACAGGCACAACAGCTTGCATCAACTGTAAGTTTTACGTCCGGAAGTTTTGCTTTAAGAATGAATGCATTACTGATAACACAAATGTTTATAAATTATACTTTTATCTTTTCTATTAAATAATTATCTCAAAATCTTTCCCAGTATCTTTTCTGCCATAGACTGCGCTTCTGTAAATCCTGCCCGTGATAATTCGTCTGCAGAACCTAAAAGAGTCTTTTGAATACCGTCGTGAACTTCATCATAAATCTTCATCGCAATTTTAGAACCAAGGCCGCAAGTTTTTGCTTCCTGTTCTAAATCTTCCCTTGTAATCTGATTTATATTCAGCTTGCCGTTTATGCTCACTGACATTTCATCAGTGCTGCTTTCGTAAATTTTTGTACATACAACATCATAGAATGGCGCAAGACGTATAGATGATAAATCTTTGCTGTAAATAATAGAACTGTTTTTTATATGATTGTCAGTATTGCCAATTATGCAATTAAAAACGGCACGTTTCCAGAGTTTGAGAGAATCTTCAATTGGATTTGATGAATGCTTCTGCAAAAGGTCAAACATTTTTTTCAAGTAGCCCTGCCCTGTTTTTTCGTATTTATCAACAGATTTAATGCCTAATGCCTGAGCAAAATCTTCCTGATGCAGACGATATGGAGTTTTTAACCCGTCGATTATACGTGAACCATCGTCAAAATTTCGATCAAATCGTCTTGTGGCAAACAGAACATCTTCATCATTAACCTTCCCTTTCTGTGCCTGAAGAATAAAGCTTTCCGGGATTTCTATTCCTAATTTTTGCGCTGTAAGCAGACAAAGCTGTTCATTTAATACGATATTTTTGTAACGGACATGACTTTGTTTTACAATATGAGTACTTGGAGCAGCCCCTTGAGGTTTATACCATTTACCAGAAGACTCGTCATAATACAATCCGACTTTTCCAGAAGCTCCAGTTAAGGAAAGATTGCTTTTAACAACTATTTCAGCTGATTTGCTTGCACCTTCTTTAGCAAGCGCCTTGATTTCTTCAATAGTCAGAGGTGTATAACCTGCTTTAATAACTGGTTTGTCTTCATCAATAATCTGAATCGCTCCAAGACATTCACTTCCAAGTTCCCGGAGAATAGAGATATAATCATCGGACGAAGCATGAATACTGTCTGCAACACACTGACGGGTAAAGCCTTCTGGCAAGAGTCCATCAAAAAAAGTTTTGGTTGACTCTGCATCAAAGTCTTTTTTTGAAAGGGGAAGACTTAAGGAAATTGATCGGGCTGCTGTTGAAGCAATATACGACTCATCATATGCAAAAACAGCATCCTGAAAACTGCTGCCAGTGATGTGCCCAGTCTGAACAAACTGACCATCTATTTCTATCTGTACTTTAAGATTTAATCCGCTCATTTATTCCCTCACCTCTACGTTTATGTTTAGCCCCAAAAGATTCATAAGATGCAGAGTTTTTCCAATTTCGCAAGTTGCTTTTCCGTTTTCAAGGTCAGAAAGAAAACTCATGCTAAAGCCTGTTATCTCTGAAATATATTTCTGAGTGTATGATAATTCCTTACGGCGATTTCGAATTGTCTGTCCTAAAGAAACAGAATCATTTACCTGCATAAATAAGCCTCTCAAAATATAGGCAAACGGCTAAAAGATACTTTTTGTAAATAAATATAGTCGTTCGGCTCTTTTTATTAATTTTAACTATAATATAGGCGAACGGCGGTGTCAATTGATTATTAAGTTATAATTCTAAGACAAAAAAAAGCTGCCCGTTACCCAGGCAACCATTGAGTTTTAGTCAGCAAGACAATTGTCTAATTCTGCTGAAATCATCTTTTTATCATGGCACCGTCTATAAAATCATTCTGCATGTCGATTACGATTAGTAGTTTTATTTTTTTTTATATTATTTGTCTTAAGTCATCTTCTGAAATATCAGTAGTTGTTGAAGCATAATTTTCTATAAACTCTTTTATATTATTAAATATATCTTCTTCATAAAGAGTTTTATCAATAATATATTCATAGAATACTTCCAGTCCACCTAGTAAAACTCTTGTAAAATGAATTTCATCTTTTTTACATTCATCTGATTCAGGATTATATCTAAATGCCTTATCACCTCTTTCTTTTGCATCGAGACAATATTTTTTATCTGATAACATAACTAATCTATAAAAGTACTCAATTTGATCATTAAATCTTACCATTTGTTCTGGATCAATTTTTGCAGGCTCTATAGAAGTATTTGTATCTATGTCAGATCTCTTATTATTACTAAGACCAAGTACAACACTTATAAAAAAAATATCAATATTTCTACAAACAGAATTTCCTCCCAATTTGTTTACTATCTTTCTTACCATTTCAGCATGTTTACCTCTAAATTGATATAATTGATTAAATAAAGCCATTATCTTTCCTCCTCAATTGTTGTGTAATCATCTTTTCCATCGACTTTAATTAATTTATAACAAGCTCCTATTTTCTCCCCCATTTCCTTTTTAACTTCTAATCCATCAGTATCTTTAATAAAAATAATAATCTGTTCAGATACTTTTGGCAAAACAGCACAAATGGAAGATATACGTTTTTTATCGAGAGCTGAAAATGGAGCATCCAAAACAAGAGGATATGACTCTAATTCTTCTGATTCAGTCACTTCATCAATATTCTCTGATATAAGTTTTCTTTTTTCATCAGTTTTAATTACATACAATAAACCAGCCAAAAAAGCATATATTACACTCATTCCTTG
Organism: Treponema sp.; assembly: GCA_024687165.1. Taxonomy (GTDB): domain Bacteria; phylum Spirochaetota; class Spirochaetia; order Treponematales; family Treponemataceae; genus Treponema_D. Next base: position 472 of record JAILEY010000026.1, on the reverse strand, counting down.
CCCTGTTGATGTTTCAAGATTAGTGCTTGTTTTTATATGATAATTTTCATCAATATCAATAGTAAATGTTGTTCCATAAATTCTTTCAAAAGATTTTTTTACAGCAGAAATTAATTTATTTCGTTTTTGTAATTCATCTTCCCTTAAATTCTTTTCAAAGTCAGATAATAACATTTGAGCAGTTTTTTTCCACTTCAATACTTGTAAACCTTCTTTATTTGATGCAAGCAAAATTTCACGTTTTTTTACAGATTCATTTTTTGAAGACTGCATCTTTTCAATTAATTGTATACATTTAAAACGATCTGCTTCAGAAGTTTTCTTTTCATCCTTATAATGCTGCAATCTATACTCTAATTCCGATGTATCTTCACAATTTTTTATTAAATCTGATAGATTCTCAATTTCTTCTTCATATTCATTAATTTTATCAGTTTTATCTTGTATAGATTCATCACAAATATTTATTTTC
>JAILEY010000060.1 GCA_024687165.1 Treponema sp. | reverse complement strand
CATTAGACTCTTTTTCTATAACTGCCCAGCGGTAATAATCATCTTTTGAATACGAAACAATATACTTTGTATCAAATAAATTCTGCACCGCTTCTGGAGTTGGGTAGTATGGCTCTCCGTAATCCCATTGCGTCTTTTCATCGGAAATCCAATTCTTTAGCATTGAATCAATGTCCGTGTATTCAAACCGGCGCAGAATCAATCGCTCCGTCTCAATTGTTTGCGTTCCTAGAACTCTCATACCTGGCAACCTCACAAAATCTTTACTTATTTTATCATTTTCTGGCGTTTTATGCATCTGGCATAATTACTTACATCCCTGTTTACACAACTTACTGCAAAGATTATGATGTATTTAGATTTTATGAATAACATAGTATTTGATACCGCAAAAAAACAAGATATTCCAGAACTTATCCGCCTCAGAATTGCCTATATGATAGATGATTACGGTTCTATCAGCGAATATGAACGAAATGCCATGGAACAGCAGTTACCGAATTATCTTGAAAGAAAACTTGGCAAAGAACTTATTGCTTTTGTAGCAAGAACTGGAACTCGACTTGTAGCAACAGCCTACTTATTAATCATAGAAAAACCTGCAAACCCCTCCATACTCAACGGATTAGAAGGAGAAGTTCTCAATGTGTTTACAGAACAAGAATATCGCGGACAGGGAATAGCCACACGTCTTATAAAGAAACTTATTGAATATGCGAAAGAAAAAAAGTTATGCCGAATAGACTTAAAAGCGACAGAAGAAGGCTATGTGCTGTATAAAAAACTCGGCTTTGAAGAACGAACTCAAAAATATAAAGATATGCGGCTTATTGTAAAAAATAACTGAGGATAAAAATGATAAAAGGAATACATCACATTTCAATGAAGTGCGGAACCGAAGCAGAATTTGTTAAAGTAAGGGATTTTTATATCAATATTTTAGGATTAAAAATCTGCCGCGAGTGGTCAAAAGGAATAATGCTCGATACCGGAAACGGTTTGATTGAAATATTTACCGATGCAGAAGGAGAACACTGTCTTGGTGCAATCCGACATTTTGCACTTCTGACAGACGATGTGGACGGAATTGCAGCTAAAGTAAAATCTGCAGGTTATGAAGTTTTTATTGAACCTAATGACAAAGTCATTCCATCCGTGCCAGAATATCCTATAAGAATGGCATTTTGTTATGGTCCTCTTGGGGAACAGATAGAATTTTTTAAGGAGAGATAATAATGAATATTTACGTAGATTTTGATGATTGTCTTTGTGAGACAGCCCGTTACTTTTCAAAACTGGCCGCAGAACTTTTTAACTTGGATATTCCATACGAGCAAATAAAGTTTTTTAATCTGCAAAAATCCTTTTCTTTGAACGATGACCAGTACGAAGAAATGATGATTAAGGGACACACTCCAGAAGTTCTTTTATCATACGAAGAAACCCCAGGTGCAATTCAAACAATCAACAGTTGGATTGATAAAGGTCATGACGTAAAAATAATAACAGGACGACCATCCAGTGCTTATGAAGCTTCGCGGGAATGGCTTAATCAGCATGGTCTTGAACGCATTGAATTATTCTGCCTTAATAAATATGGCAGAGAGAATTTCATAAAAGGCAGAACCTTCGGGCTTGAACTTGAAGATTACTATAAAATGCATTTTGATTACGCTATAGAAGATTCACCGTCTGCATTTAAATTTTTTAATCATCTGCCAGATTTAAAAGTCATGGTCTTTGACCGTCCCTGGAATCAGAACTGTGAGTTTCCAAATCAAAATTACAAAAGATGTACAGACTGGAAGAACATAAATGATACAATTTTTAAACAATAAGAGGAAAAAAAATGAAATATAATCAGAAAATTATTTTGAAAAATGGAAAAGAAGCATTGCTCAGAAACGGAAATGCAGAAGACGGACAGGCTGTGTTTGAAAACTTTAATCAGACTCATGCAGAAACAGATTTTCTATTATCATATCCAGATGAAAACAGTTACGATGCGGAACAGGAAGCTCAGTTTTTAAAAGACAAAACTGAAAGTCCAAATGAAATAGAAATCGTAGCCATTATAGATGGAAAGATCGCTGGAACTGCAGGAATAGAAGCCGTTGGTAAAAAATATAAGCTAAAGCATAGAGCTGAATTTGGCATAAGTATTTTAAAAGAATACTGGGGACTTGGACTGGGAAAAGCACTTACAAACGCATGCATTCAATGTGCCAAAGAAGCAGGATACGAGCAATTGGAATTGGATGTCGTTGCAGAAAACAAAAGAGCATTATCGCTGTATCAAAGTTTAGGCTTTGAAGAATTTGGACGAAATCCGAAAGGCTTCAATTCACGAACAAGCGGCTTCCAAGAATTAGTTTATATGCTGCGAAAGTTATAATAAAAAATCCCCTGTCGTTGCTATTTGCATACGAACAGGGGATAGAACTTATCTTACAAAGACAAAACTGAACACAAAATGACAGGATTTGTCTCCTGGAATTGAATAGAATAAAATCATCAAGGAAACGGGGGTAACAGGGTGGAATGGCTGACATGCATTCGGAAAGCTATCGATTACATGGAAAATCACCTAGAAGAAAACATCACTGCGCAGGATGTTGCAAAACAGGTGTATATGTCTTCATTCTTTTTACAGAAAGGTTTTTCATTGATGACAGGCTATGGTTTGAGCGAGTACATCCGTAACCGCAGACTGTATAAGGCAGCAATAGACCTTCAAAAGACAGAAGATAAAATAATCGACATTGCATTCCGTTACTGCTA